>NZ_JAWPMM010000001.1:4647500-4878078 GCF_033344935.1 Reichenbachiella sp.
CAAGGTAATGGTGAGGCTCAGATTACTGCAGAGGTGGCAACACTTGTAGCAAGAAGACTTCTTGAGTTAAAACCCAATCCAGGAGTGTACCATATTGAAGAGCTTTTCGAACCAAAAGACATTCTGAAGCATATCAAAGGTGCCAGGCTATTTGATGAAAGTAATGATGTTCAAATTGAAAATACAAAACAACAACTTTTAATACACCTAAATGAAAATTAGCACACTATACTTATTGACTATCGCCTTTCTGATTAGTTGTAATCAGAAAGAAAGCAACTCACCTGGCTCTGAAGAGGTAATATCCATTGTTGAGAAAGCAATCAATGACCGACAACTCATCAATCTCAATCCCTAATTTTCAAAAGATGCCAAAATTTATGAGCAAGGATCTATAGATGAGTCTTGGGAACATTATAGAGACGGTCACCTAGGCTATGAAATTGAAGCTTTTGAGTCTTTCTATATGAACTTTGAAATAAACGAAACCTTCAACAAAGATGCTATGGCTCTTGTCAGGGGGTTCTATAATCTCTCTGCAATTATGGATGGTGATTCCATCTCATCAAGAGGCTTGGTCACATTTGCGATGATATCGGAAAATTCAAACTGGAAGATTGTCCATTTACAATTCTCACGAAGTTGCAGATAATTTGGAAAGGCTCACAAGCTTCGGTTTAAATAATGTAAGAAATTTTATCAATAACTAAATGAATAAATACCTATGAAGAAAGTATTCTACACTGCGATTATTATGGCTTTTATAATGTCATCATGCACAAGTAAAAGTTCGCAATCCAACGAGGATGATCATGGAAATGATCACGAACACCCCACCGAAGAAGCATCCAAGGAACATGAAGGTCACTCCATGGAGAAGGAGACAGCTACTGAATCTGGGAGTAATGCTAAGAGCCCGCACACGAGTGCGATGGCAATGGTGGAAGGGGCACATGTACATATTGATTACTCATCACCGCGAGTAAGAGGTCGTGTGGTTTTCGGAGGATTGGTAGCTTATGATGAAGTTTGGGTGTCTGGGGCACATAGAGCCACCTGGCTAGATACTAACAAAGAACTTCTTATAAATGGAGTGGTACTACCTAAAGGTAAGTACGGTCTCTTCACTATACCTGGAAAAGAAAAATGGACAATCATACTGAACAAAAACTGGGATCAACATGGAGCTGATGAGTACTCGATTGATGACGATGTAATGAGATTCATTGTAGCACCCGAGGAACTTCCAGAAACAAAGGAAGAACTGACTTATACTGTGACCAGAGCAGATAATGGTGGAGACATCTCACTTGAGTGGGAAAAAGTCCGAGTGAGTTTTGATTTTAAAGTGAATGACTAATTAAGATAAAAGTTATTACTCTACTAATTTTTGGGTTAAGATCAATAGATGGTATGTTAAATGAAAATTAGGGTCAATAGTCACGATTTAAAATTGACATTATAGCCATTGCAGTCGTGTTTTACTCATGATTTTTCTTGAGAAATAGGCTTCAAGCACTCTATACATGGCTTGAGTATGACAATTGGGTTATAAACCCTTTATCTGGAAGATGCCACTCTACTTCTTCAGCTACCATTCCATTGCATCGTAAATGAGCTGAATCATCAAAGTTGTCATCTTTTGTACAAAAAAAGGTCTGCTGTTTCCAGCAGACCTCACTCTTACTTCTACTCAAACCTAACTAAAAACTAATTGCTGCCTCAATCACAATACCATTGAATTCTGCTCCCTGAAACTTTGAGCCATTAAATCCATCGCCATCATATTTAGAAGTCACATATTCAATTTTGGTCAGTACATTATTGGTCATGAACCACCCGCCTCCAATGTTTAGTCTACTAATATCCATGGAAGGTGTAGCATCCGAAGATTCACCATTCACGCTGTTATATCGGCCACCTAGATATAACTGCTCCGAACTACCAAAACGGTAGATGACTTCTGCTCCAAGTTGAGTATACCCGCCCCCAATAGCATCGTCACCATTGTTGGCCACCTCAAGTACTCCAAAAAATTCTAAACCCTGAAATTTGACAAAAGGGTTAATCTGAAAAGCTGTCTGATAACCAAAGCCTGGATTAAATCGAGGCAGAAATGCACTTACTCGAGAATCATTAATTCCTTCCAATACACTGTAGTAACGCGCCCCTGCCCGGTCACCATTATATAGGTAGTCACGTGTACTTTTACTAGAGCTGCTATAAATGGAACCAGTTAATCTAAGTCGCAGATCATCGTTAACCTGATTGTCATATCCTAACTTGGCAAAAAATGCAATGCCATCATCACCAGAAATGGGTTCTTGATTCAGTCTGCCGTTACTGACACCTATAACGCCTAAAAAACCAGATTTTTGAAGTGTTAATTCTGCAAATGGCTCTGTGGTAAAAGCGTCCATAATGTAGTTTCCAACAAAAGGATTAAATATAGCTCGTGCATTGTCAGACCTTCTAAAATGTGTGTCACCATAGTTGATTTCATCCATACCAAATTTCAAAGTGGCTATTTCCATAAATCCACTTAAAAGTCCTTCTTGAATAAAATCAAGTTTGTCTACTTGTAGATAACCGCCTTTCACCCATCCTTCATTGTGGTTTCTAGAGGACAAGTAATTTCTTAAGTGCATTCTCAATCCATCTGCAAGTTGAACGTCCAGATTCAAATTTGCTGAGGGGAGGTTGAAATTAGATGAAAGGTCTACTAAAGTGTCTCCTACCAGATCATTTGATTGAGAAAGTCCCTGAAATTGAAGGGCAAAATCACCCCCAATACGTACTCTCAATCCTTCAAACTTAACCGTGTCATCCTTGGCCGTTTCAAAAGTGTTAAGTCCTTGCTTGTCATTCGGTCTGAAAAAACCAATGGAAGGTTGTTGTGCATACACTGATCCAGTTGCTAGTAGCGAAAAGACCAGTATCCATATATGCTTGGTTTTACTTGTTTTCATAGTTAATTTATTTTGTGTTTAAAGATTGAATTCTAACGTTATATTGTATGATATGGTGATTTCATCACCGGTTTTCAATGTGCCTAACATGGCTGTGGGGGGCTCAATATTGAAGTCCGACATCTTGAAGGAAACCGAACCTTTGAAAGTCATGAGCCTGCTTGTATTTTCTTTGTTGTATACCGCCCTGACAGGGACACTCCGCTCTTCTCCAGCAACTTTCAACTTGCCATCGGAGGCGATCACTTCACTATTGTTGTAGTCAAACACTTCTACTTCATAGCTTATGGTTGGAAAGTCCTTATATTTAAGAGCAGAATAGGTTTTATTATCCATGATGTCTTTCCCGCTTTTGATCGACTTCACCGGAACGTTTAGTCTTAGGTGGCCTAAAATGAGGGAATCAGCATCTTCCACATGTAATTCAACATTCATTTGATCTACCAAAACGTCAGACTTCCAGTCATGCAAAGAGGATGTGCCTTTTAAGGTCATGCTGCTTTTATCTGCATGAAAACGGGCCTGTGAAAAGGCGGTATTGGCAAATAGTAGCAGGAAGGTTATCCTTAGAAATGTTTTCATATCACCACTTTTTAATTGTCCATCAGATCACTTGATTCTGATATCATGAGTGAAGATACGAGCGAGTCAGGGTGTAGTATTTATCAAATTTTGGGTGATCTTTACCGAATTTTGAAAAATGATTTAAGTCATGTCAAAAAATGAGATGCGTCAATTTTTGGAAGTTAAGTTATTGCCGACTTTCACACCAACTTTACACACCTGCTTTCCTTCGCGGACTACTTTTCGAACTTTGCTGTATTCGAATCCAATTTGTAAGAGGATATCAGGCTGATCGCATATTGTTCGGCAAAGGACAATGCCTTTCTTTAATAAGCGTTTTTTATCCTCTCTGGTTAGCGATGATAAGCATGTAATAGGGTGCAGTCCATAGGAAGAGATAAGTACTTTAAGGCTTTCATTTTCGGGATAGTCCCAACTTAGCATTTTCAGGCCAGCACATTCTCCGAAAGCAATAGCATCCGAAGTAAATCGAGCATTGGTTACCACCCATCCTTGATGAAATTTGTCTCTACGCCCAGATTTTCTTCTCCAACTAAATTCTACATCATTAAACCTGGACTGGATGTACAAGGGGACTTTTACGTCTGTTTTGGAACCATGCCGGTTGTGAAATTTACACTCGATCATAAAGTGATGATCATCCTTTTCTGCCACTACATCCACTTCGTGATGTACACACTTACCCGCTACAATTACATTGGTTTGGGTCTCATACCCGATAGCTTCGAAGATGGAACCCACATAGGCTTCAAAGGGGTATCCGCTAGGGCCAAGCTCTAGTATTGCCTGCTTTAGTCGATACTTTGACGCATACTCATTGGAGTATTTTAGTAATAATCTACGGACTTCCTGGTAGATTCTTTTTGTATGGATACCTTCGTAAAGTACTTTCTTGATTTCACTCAAAATAAAAGTAACTGCTGGCTGTTCTATCCCCGAACTCTCTAATCCACTGATGAGTTTTTCTTCAGAAAACTCTTCTTTGTCTCCTGTGTATTTTGTAATGACCATAAACAAAAAATAGCCTGTAATGAATTAATAACCACCTCTCTCAAATTCATCGAGGGACTTCTGACTTAGAACTGTCTGAAACAAATGAAGTTCTTTCACTTTTCCAAAAGGCTCCATTATCAGCTCGAAATTTTCCATCGCTTCTAATCGTAGCATTAAATAACACGCTAGTGTTTGGCTACCATCATGATGTTTTAATTCTCCATTGCCAGCCATGTAGTAGACCTTTTCATTGAAATATAGCTCGCCTTCTGTATGAAAATCCCAATCAGGATGAGGCTGTGTTTCAATCTTTGGTATGGATAATCGTGTAGTGATTTTCGCATCATGATCAGAAAAAAAAACGGTTGGACGGCACTATATCGTCCAGACTATCATCGAGCTTGAAACTCATATCTACATAGGCCTTCTCATAATCCAGGATCACCACAATATTGTTGAACCGATAGGTATTTAATGAATCACCCTTGAAAGCCTTGATCACCATGAAAGCCTGCTTTGTCACGTAGGTTCTTTGAGCAATTGCTCCACTGTATGTTGTGAGAAAAAAAATGAGGTAAAATAATTGTCTCATACTCTTAGAAAACTGTACACCTATCATATTATCTGGTTGCCCACCAAATACCAATACCCATGAGTGATATGGCAGCAAATGCAATCCAAAAGCCAGTCATTATAGCTTTTCTTGTGGCAGCTCTTTGATCATCCGGTATTTTTGGGCGAACTCTTTCTTGTGTCTTTGCAGGAGTAGTAACTTTTTTCTCGACAACTATAGGTTCAGGCTCAGGTTCTCCTTTACTTACCTTAGCGATATGATCCAATAATGCATCAATTTGTTCATCGCTCAGAGGCGTAGAAGGCATGGGTATCATGCTATACGCATTAAAAACAGCTACTGCTTTTTCATCGCCCTCTTCCACCATGGTTTGGGATTCACGAATGAATCGCGTGATCCATGGCTTTTCATATTTGTCGCTTACTCCTTTCAGATCAGGCCCTACCAACTGGCCTTGGCCAATAGTATGGCAAGCTGCACAGTTGGTAGCAAATATGCCCGACCCGTCTACTTCCTGAGTGTAACCTCCATAGCTAAAACCTAGTGCCACCAAGATC
The DNA here is from genome assembly GCF_033344935.1 of Reichenbachiella sp. Taxonomy (NCBI): domain Bacteria; kingdom Pseudomonadati; phylum Bacteroidota; class Cytophagia; order Cytophagales; family Reichenbachiellaceae; genus Reichenbachiella; species Reichenbachiella sp. The sequence continues at coordinate 4,653,179 of NZ_JAWPMM010000001.1, forward strand.
AGAAAGTAACGTACCTTTTTTACTTCCATTGGTCAATTTGCAGATTGAATAAACTCAAGGATCTTTTCTGCTTCCACCTTAGTCAATTGTGCCCTAATCTCCATGTGTTTAAGTGCTACGTCCCATTGTGTATCGCTGAATGTAGCTGGTGAAGCAGTATTGTGACATCTAATACAAGATTCAGCCCAAAGCTGAGCACCACTTTTCTGCAAAACATACTCAGGAGTTCCCTTAGAAGCATTGTCAGTACTGCTAGTAGCTTTTTGCTGCGAAGCACACTGTGTGAAAACAGTAGCCACAAAGACTACAACAGTAATTAAGAGTAGTATTTTATTGATATTCTTCATTTTTCAGGATTTAAAAGCCTAAAGTCCATTGTATATAGAAGGTGTTTACATCCAACTCTTCCGGTTCCTCTCCATCTTCAGCATGTCCTCCTGTCACACTGTCCATTTGGTAAGCGAACTTGATTGCTGTTCTCCAGTCTATCCAATAATTAAGCCCCAAGGTTAATTGCGTGCTTTCAGATTCCCATGGAGCTTCCTCTGGGGTATTAAGTGTAGAATATCGGCCTACTAGTTCAAGGTTTTTGACCAATTGGCTGGAACCAAATGTTGGCCGATAGCCTAATTGAAAAAAAGTGGAATTGGACTTGTTATCAAATGTGTAGGATTCCATCACGCTATCTTCTTCTACTTCGTAAGTTTGGTCATCTACGTTGATAAAATTGACCTGTCCTTTTAGGTCAATGATCCCTCCCAAAAAAGAGACTTTGCGTACATATGTCCAGTCAAACGCATAAAGAAATGCACCTACATCTTCTAGTTCCGAATCACGGTTTCCAAGTTTAGCTGATTGAGCCGAAAATCCTAATTCCAACGACTGATCTCGAAGTGGAAACAAACCTAATCGTCCTCCGACTGCCTTGTTATTATTGTTATCTTCGTCAGGTTCGTGTACGATCATTCCTACTTCTTCAGCTTCTTCCTCACCATCTTCTATTTTCGGGCCGTTCATTACGTATAGTGAGTAATTGAACTTCATTCCTCCCAGGTAGGAAGCTCCTCTTAATTCAGCACCCAAGTCTGAGGTTGGGAGTATGCCATCATGTCCATAGCCAAGTGGAACGGTAGGTAGTCGATTGATCCAAGAGGGATGCAGTCTATCGAAAAAGATCCCAAATGGAATAAGAATTTTACCCGCTCTGAGGTTTAAATTGGGAGCAAGACTATAATTGAAGTTTGCATACTCTAGTGCAATTTCAACCTCTCCATCCTCTATGCCGAATTCTAACTCTCCTTCGAAGAACAATTTATCGGACTGCTTGTACAAAAACAATGGTACGAAACGGGCGTTTCCAAAAGTCGTTTCTTCATCGTTGGACATAAATGTTGCATCTGAGTAGCCACGTAGCAAAAACCGACTGTCGCCAGGTTTGGAATTGAGTGTGCCTGGCTGATTTTGTGCTTCTGCTTCAATTAAAACAAGCATGATCAACGCAGAGCTTAAAAAGTATCTGTATTTCATAAGCTAGTAGTTTTATTGTTTTAGAGTTCTTATGTAGCTAACCAACTGCCATCTTTTTTCCTCTGAAAGAGTAGCCTTGTATGCTGCCATAGGAGCACGGCCTTCTGTGATTTTCCAAAAGATGGCTCCATCGCTTTGCGAATGAAAAGCGGTGTTCGTAAAATTGGTTGGTTTGGGATTGAGCGCTGCACCGGCAATTCCATCTCCCTTTCCTTTTTCACCATGACAAATGGCACACATGGTGGCAAAGATCTTTTTGCCACCTTTTATTGCCTCTTCTTTTCCAACCAAAGGGTTTTTCAGTTTATCAGCTTCCGGTGGAGCTTTCCATGCATCCTGTGCGGTTCCCAAAGCCATTAAAAAAACAATTATTAGTGCACTTTTCATATTTGATCATTCGCTTTAATGTTCAGAAAATCGAGGATTTCATGCCCTTCTTTACCACATAAATAAGAAACAAGGTCTCCTATTTGTGGTTGATAGTAAACTTAAGCGTAAAGCCTACTGATCATTTACCTTATTGTGGTTATGATTTAAGGAATTTTGACTTCTACCAAAAGGGTAGATACAATAGATTCAAATCATTAAAAAAATCAGTTTTTTGTGAGCTTTGGCTGTGCCGAAACCGGGGATAAAAAGGTGTTCGTAACATGAATGTTTACTGCGGGGAATTCAGACCTACCTAAGAATTTTTGACCAAACCATTTGGTTCCAATTCCACATGAAATTGAAAACTGGTATCCATGATTTTCTTTCTCTTGAGAGAGAGACACACGCCCGGAGGCGACAACAGGACTGGTGTCGTGATCATTAAATATTCTTCCTATAAAAGAGAATTGTCCAAAGCCAAAATCTTTGTTAATAATGTGGTCAAAAGGTACCTCCCCTCTAAGTGTGAATTTTGCATTATTTTTCTTAAACAGCTTTTTTCTTAATTTCTTATTTTCCATTTGGAACGACTCTACCTGGAAGGTAATCCAAACCGTTTCGGTTTTTTCATTGTATATGATTTCTACCTGGTCTGTGGTAGCTGTGGCCAGCTCACCGGATACCAGGAAATGAATGTTGGCTTTACCCTCATTGGTAAAGTACTGCTGTCCTACGGAGGCATGGGAAAAGGCAATGAGTAAAAGGTACCAGATAATGCGAGGTGTTTTGCAGAACATTTACGATCATTATTTAGATTCCTAGTCTATTGTTATGCAGCTTATCATAATCCAAAGCAGCTACTGCAAGTTAGGTTTGACCGGAAGGGTTGCGTTTACCAAATTTTGAATATGATTTGTGATATTCTGATCCAACCTCAGACTCCTATTCGCAATACCAAAGTAGCTTGTTGAATAGGAAGTAATCAAGACCTGATAATTCGTTTTCAGTCATGAAATCGTCTATTTTTAGTTTCAGGTCTAAGTAGGTGAGATTGCCATTTTCAAGTTGCCAGTTATTTATCAGCGTTTTTCGTACATCCCATATCGGGAAGTAGTTTGGCCTATGAGCACAAAGAAATCGTGTGATAATAAACTTTGCTTCGTCCAGATAGGACAGCTCATGAAAGAGTATTTTGAAGATGCTAAAATCTCCATCCATGACAGCCTGTCGAACATCATCATCTGCTATACTTTGCAAAAAGTATCCATATTGGTGATCTGGGACTAGCCTATTAATACCCAATGCTCCAATCTTGCCATTGAGTGTGTGCTTGTCCCAGATCCCCAGGTTTGTGTTGATGTAGTTAAGTGCTCTTTTGTCGGACAAAAAATATCCCTTAACGGAGTTGAACTCCTTTAGTCTTTTGCTGATACTCTCCATTTTCCATCAGGATGAAGTATGCACTCTATATTCACCGAAGTTTTCCAACGGGATTTGTAAAGCTTGCATGGATGAACCGTTTTTATCCTGGATGGAATTTGGGGTATGAGAGTTAATCCCATCTGGGAAGGATCCATTGTTTCCTTCGCAATCACATCCCTCACATCCACAATCGCATTCACGATCTTCGTTGTTTTTTGTTTCGTCTAGTGATTTACTACTGGTATCCCCAAGGCTACTCAAAGATGCTTCCCACTCCTGCTTGTACTTTGATAGTGATTTCCCTGTGTATTTTTTGAACTGACCAGATAGATAATGAATACTGCTGTACCCAACATTAACTGCAATTTGGCTGAGGTTAAGTTTACCTTGTTTGACCAACTCCTTTACTTTGTTAGTCCTAAGTTCAATAAAGTATTGTTCTATCGTCTCTCCTTTGTATTGACTATAGATTTTACTGAGTTGATGGTAGTTTCGGGCCAGTTGTTGTGAAATGTATTGCGACAACTTAAGCTTATGGCTTAATAGACTTATGTTATCCATATAGTCGTGAATGGCCTTATTTATTTCTGTAACTATTACTTCATTGGTATCTCTAACAAGTCCTAGATCCAGTGCTTCTAATCTTTGGTTTACTGTTTGGAGATTCAGTACTTGTCCTGCCCCTAATACAGCATAACCAAGTTCCACCTCATTATATTGGATCCCAAGATCTGTCAAAATCTGTTTTACAACATGGATACACCTGGGGCATACCATGTTCTTTATTTGTATTGTGAAAGTTTTCATGGCAATATTGATTTTTAGTGAGAAAAAGAAAGTGGAGACACAGGAATGTGTACCCGCAGCGATAAAATCAATATTACCGGCCTATAGAAGGAATGATTGGAATAGAATACGTGCAAAATAACCTCCAATGGGAGGGGAAAGAGCACTATTCAGTCTATGGGGATTTTTTTCTTTATGATTGAAGCTGATTGGGGGCAAAGAGATCCAAAGCACTGTATAAAGTACTAACTCCTGATCCAAATCAAACTTTGGTATTTCATGCTTTACTAAACTGGCGTAAAGCTTGTTAGTTTCTTCTTCACAACAATCTTCATCTTGTGACTCTCCGTGAGCCGTATCCATCTCAGATGGAGCCGATTCATGATCGTGTGAGTGTTTATGATGATCTTCTGAAGCCACTACCTCATGGCTATGATGAGAGTCATTTCCATGTGTGACAGAATTATTCATGATCCCTACATCACATAAAAAATCGCATACGAAAACACTTGTCAATGCAATTAACAAGGTCAATGCGATGTTTTTTCTGTAGATATTGAGTTTTCTAATGAACATAAATAAATACCTATACTAAGATATGCCAAAGAAGATATTATTTAATGATAGATAAAATGATATTTGTTGACCTTCACATATGACGTAAATCATATATTCTATTAGACGTTGCTAATCACATTCTCTAGCTTATTTCTAATTTCCAGCGCTATTATCTCCAAGTTTTCATTCTCTACTGCCTGCATTGAAGTAAGTGGATCCACTGCCGCAATATCAATATGATCTGCCTCTTGTTTGACTATTACATTGCATGGGAGCATTAACCCTATAAAACCCTCTGATTTGAGTACTTTGTACGCATAAGGCGGATTGCAAGCACCCAAAATATGTAAGGCCTAAAATCCACATCTAATTTGTTTTTCAAGGTAGCCTTTATATCTATTTCTGTTAAGATACCAAAGCCTTCATCTTTCAGCGCTTTGGTAACCTTGTCAATTGCTTGCTCAAATGACAAGCCTTTTACTGATTTGTTTATGTAGTATTTCATGACTTTTTGAGTGTTAGAAATTTGAATTCCCTTTTATTGCATGTTACTGTAAATAGTAAAAAGCCGGACAGGACAGTAATTAAACCCAAAATGGAGAATCCTTTCAGTAACCGGTTCCCAAAGTCGTCCCTGGCTTCATAGTCCATAGTGTGTAACATCCAGAGCCAGTCAAAGACACGCCAGTTATTGTGCCTTACTCGTTCAAACTGCCCGGTTACAGCATCAACATAAATGACAGGTTGGCTTTCATAGTCAAAGGTGATAGCCCATGCAGGGAGATGTCTTTCTCTGTATTCATGATTTTTACCTACCGAGGTTAACAATTGCACATCTTTGATTTCAGCTTCAAATGTGATGTATTCTTTAGCGATGGCTATTGCTTCCGACTCAGCGAGCTGCTTTCTTAACTGACCTTTTGCAGCTGAAAATAATTTAAGTTTCCCATTAGGCAGGTGAAATAAATAATAGGGTTCACCAAGCAGATCTACTACCTCAACCCTGGATATTTGTGCGTTTTCGTCATTTTTTATAGCTGACAAAATACTTGCTGGAGGGTTGATATCTTTTGAAATTGAAAGTCCACCTTTCTTAGTTACAAGGTGGTCTCCATGTATTTTATCGAGGTTGCTCCAGCTAAAGTTAAGTCCGCCTATAGTCCAGAACAAAAATTGGATTCCCAGGAATACTCCCAGATATCTATCTGTTTTTCTAATGTAGTAGTTAGTGTTTTTTTCTCATATTTTAGTTTTTATTCGGTGTTGTATTGTTGATTTTACGCAAATTGGAAATCACAAATGTGATCATGATAAAACTGGATATGATCTCTAATAGCACGAGCAGTTTAGCTTCCCATACTAAGGGCACAATGTCGCCATATCCAATTGTTGCAAAGGTGACGATACTAAAGTATAAGAAGTCAAAGGCGAGTGTGAGGGGGTCTGTGATGGCTTGCGCCAGTAAAAATGAGTTAGGCATGCAACTCATAAGACAATAGTAATCCACTGCAAACGATGCAACCATTATGCCTAAAATAAGGGCATAGACTCCCAATACTTCATAAAAAGATTGACAGCAAACAAGGCATGTCTTTAACCTTTTGACTGAAAAGGCCAGAAGGTAATAGACTTTAAGCCCAGAAAACAATACTACGATCTTTGACAGAATCCAAGCATACTCATGGTGAGGTATTGCCCATAGGAGTAGGTTGTACGCTACCAGGAGACTAAGTATCAAGCTAATTTCCCTTGTTGCCAGCGCCCTCAGCACAGATGGTATTGTAAGGTTTTTGGACGGTATGGAGCTACTGTCTTTTTGCACTAATTTTCGCTCTCCTCTTTATACTTTTCGAAAGTATCTTTGGACTCAAAGTAATGTACTGCTCCTGTGGACTTGGATTTTAGTACAATGAAGGCATCTGCCTTGTCTACCTTTTCTCCAGTGAAAGGATCTGTACCGAATCTGACGGACTCTAACGTATTCAATTTGTCAACACACATTTCGCAGCATCCATAGTACATTTTATCGGCTACTGGAACCTCGATCTGATCGACTCCCATGTATGCATCATTGACCATACAGACTTTGTTGTTGGGTAGCTGCTCTTCTGTTGATACCCAAGTAGCAGGTGAGGTGTTGTCGTAGATCTGGTAAGCCACTAACCCTAGCACCACTAGTCCAAAGAATGACAGTGTAAATATGGATTCTCGATCTACCCTTAACTTCCTACTTTTTGATGTTCTTTTTCGGTTCATTTCTTCTCATTTTGGCCCTGTGCTAAGAGTACCGCACAACTTCACTGACCTTTCTGCTGAAGCGGTATCCCTTAGCCAGGATGTGTTCTACATCTTCATGCGAAGGATTATGACCTTCGAATCAGACTCTTAATTGAGCATCTCTTTCGTACTTCCGCATGTCAGCATGCTACCGCCGAAATAAGGGTTTCGGATCTCTTTACTATTGCTAAGCCAAAAGGCTCCCTGGTTATCTAATGCCATAGGGCAATGTTGATAGTAAATAGTGCTTTCAGTCGTACCAAAAGCTTTAACACTTTTGTAAAGTGCCTGATTAAAAGAGGCGTAGGCTGTTTTCTGCGTTTTGGTCTCAGCAGTATTGGAGATAGTTTCCAATGCACTGTTCATTTCCTTCAAATTCATCATCCAGTCCATGTGCGCCTCGGAGCTTTTGAGCAGATTCATATCTACTTTTTTCAGAATTTCCTTTACCTGTGCACTGGTGTTGGATATATCATTTCCCTCACCGGTTATAAAGTTTTCTGTCAATACTAGTGAGGTTTTGTAAACCTCACCGAGTTGATTCCGAAATTCTGAAGGAGTATCATAAGTCATGACCTGACCACTCTCTGGGGTCATTCCAGCATGCATAGAATGATCCATTTTTGAGCCTTCTTTTTGGCTATGGTCATGTTGTGCATATGCCCCCAATGCTACAAAGAGGGCAGCTATCATCATTATCTGTTTTTTCATTTTAATTTTTGTTAAGTGTTTCTTTTAATTCATTAATTACCATCTCCAGTATCCACAATTACAGGTAACCCATCTTTACCCATTGGGATAAAGAAGAATTTTGTGTTTGGGCTAGTGGTTAGTTTGTCTTGTACTTCCAAAGCCTTATACTGCAAATACTTTTGTGTGAGTCCGGCATCTATAATTTGTTGGGCATCTCGTTGGCCTTTGGCAAGTATGCGCTGTATTTCAGCCTGCTTCTCAGCTATCTTTATTTCATAATCCTTTTGCTGTATGTCTTGCTCTACAGCTAATTTTCGATCTACGGCTGAAGTGACAACCTCGGGATATTTTATATGATCGACGGTCACATTATCAATCTCAAGGTGTTTTCCCTCGATTTTAACTATCAATTGTTTGTAGATTTCAGCTTCAATCTCAGGGCTTTTTGGCGAAACAACCTTGTATTCATAGTCCGCAAAAATGTTCCTGGTTAGGCTTACAAACTCAGGCCTAACTACGTTCTTGTAGTAATCCTGACCAATCTCCAATTCAAGTTGTGCAAGCTCCGCTTCAATAGGTCTTAAGGTTACGGAAACCGTGATAGGGATATGGAGTTCATCTTTGGTGAGCACCGCTACATCCTCTGTGTAAGTCTGCCATTGAACACTGTAACGTACCACCCCATTCCAGGGCATATGCCAGACCACTCCGTTCTTAAAGACTTCTTGCGTTTGAAGACCTTTTCCGTATGGCTTCCACTTCATTGCATGTGTGCCGGGTCTCACTACTGAGCAGCCTACTGCGAACATTGCAATAACTGCTACACTTAAAATGCTAATTTTCGTTTTCATTGTCTCTGATGTTTTAATTTGACATGCTCATCAGTACGGGTTGTAGGTATCCTATTTTGATGGAATTTTGACTTAGGTTTATGATGTTCCATTTTTCTGAGTTTCAAAATTCTCCAAACACCATACTCTCAATTCTCTGCTTTCATTTTCTGCGAGCATATCCAATGATTTGGTAAATTCCTTCTTGAAGAGTTCATGGCTGAAGCTTACTTTCCTAAGGATGATCTTGCTGTATTCTAACCAAGAGGTTTTAGTTTTTATTTTCATTGTTGATTTTTTGATTATTACTTATCAATCACAACGGGTACAGATTCCTGTATTTTCATGGTATTTGGGTTTTGATTTAATGTATCTGGCTATAATCGTAGAACCTAACATTCTTTTATCAAGAGCCCATAGTGTCAGCTATGGCTAACCCGACAACTATTAGAATCAAAATCAACCAAATACCCCATTTCAGGATCTTTTTCCCCTTAGATGGTGGTGACTCTTCACCAACTCTACAACATGCCTTCATGTGCTTATTATTTCTGGTTTTAAGCGTAATAAAATCCCTGGTATGGATCCAGTGACCAGGGACTCACCGCTTACTTAATCACTTCTTTGTTTTCGCCACATGTCAGCATTGCATCACCGAAGTAAGGGTTTTTAATCTCTTCAACCGAGCTTAGCCAGTAGGCACCCTCATTGTCTCTGGCCATGGGACAAAATTGATAGTAGATTGTTTCTCCCACCGTACCGAACATCTTTATTGCACTATAAAGAGCATCGTTGAAATCAGCATAAGCTAGTCGCTGCTTTTTAATGTCCTTAGATGATTCTATTTTATCTAATGATTCAGTAAGTGTCTTTAACCCACTCATCCAATGGTTGTGCATTTCACCCTTGACCAGGCTCATGTTTACCTTTTTTAAAGCATCTTGTACTTTTGAAACTTCAGCATTAGCCTTGGAAGCATCAGTGGCCAGAAAAGCTTGCTGCAATATCAACTGAGCTTTATAAACTTCTGTTAGCTGCTTCTTGAAGTTCTCATCCACAGACATGTCCATTTTCATGGTGTTCTCCGTACTGCTTGTTTCATGGCCTTCATGTTCAGGAGCCGATGGCTTCTTTTCTTCACTGGTGCCTCCATGGTTATGCCCCGTGGATACTTTGCCACCTTCAGGGTTCATCATGCTCTTTTCACCTTTCAACTGCGCAGCAGCATCAATTTTAAATACTCCATTTGATGCAACCATTTCGCCTTGTTGCAAGCCAGATTTTACTATGTAGTAGTCACCGGCTTCCGCACCAAGTTCGATTTCCCTGAATTGGAACATATTGTTGTGGTCGCTGGTCATTACATACACTACGGCTTTTTTACCTGTCCACAATACAGCTGATTTAGGCACAACCAATTGATCTCCTGATCCAGGCAGCATTGTTTTCAATAATCCCGCTGCTAACATTTGGGGCTTGAGTAATTCACCTGGATTTTTCAGTTCTGCTCTTACCCCCGCTACTCGGGACATCCTGTCTAGCACCGGATCAATGAAGGTCACAGTGCTTTCAAATTCTCGATCTGGTATGGATTTAATTCTAAATTTGATCTTGTCATGCAGTTTGATCCAGGGGATGTCGCTTTCATAAGCATCAAACATTACCCATACATGTCGCAGGTCTACCACTTCAAACAATGCAGACCCCTCTTTTACATAGTCACCAAGTGTTACATGGCGCATGGTGACTGTACCTGTGATGGGTGACAATACGTCAAAGTAGAAATCAACATCTCCTGATTCCTCAATCGCGGCAATCTGCTCTTCTGTTAAGTCCCAAAGCTTTAATTTGTTGCGTGTGGCTTTATAATAGTTGGGATTTGTTTCCTTCAACTTCATTGCTTCGAACAATTCCCTCTGTGCCGTGACTAGCTCTGGTGAGTAAATCTTAGCTAAGACTTGTCCTTTTCTCACTTTTTCGCCTGTAAAGTTTACAAAGAGCTTTTCGATCCTTCCAGGATACCGAGAAGTCAATTCTGAAATCTTCCGCTCATCTGCCATAACCTTCCCTGGTAAATACACTTCTTTATATGGAGCTTTCTTTTCGATGGTACTCATCTCAACCTCTGCGATTTTCATAGCAGCATTAGAAAGTTTGACCGTGAATTGTGCATCTCCATCTTCATCTCCTTCATCTTCCAGGGGGATAAGTTCCATTCCGCAAATAGGGCAGCTCCCAGGCTTGTCTGCTTTTATTTGAGGGTGCATTGAGCATGTCCAAACTGTTCCATCCTCATGTTCCTCTATTGAATGTTCTTCGGGGAGCATCTCAGCAGATTTTGAACCTGAACCACCGAAAAGGAGCCATCCCAATAGAACACCTACAATCAATACTCCTATATTGATTAGCAATTTCTTATTTTTTAAGGCTTCTAATATTTTCATCTTAAAGTTGTTTTCCTGTTAAATAATTGATGTATGCCACGAAAGTGTTCTGATCGGCACGTGCTTTTTCAAGCTCCAGTTCGTATCTAAGTAATTGTCGCTCCATGCGCAATACTTCTTCGAAATCGCTCCCTGCTGTCGTGTATTGTGCGATAAGGATATCAAGCGATTGATTTGCATATCGCATCAGTCTCTGATACAAGCCCACTCTTCTGACCGCATCCGAATAGTCTCTCCATCCCTTTTCCAGGGAAGTCTCAAGCTCATTCGTCTTGTCCTCTTTTTTATAGGTAACTGATGTCCTTAGAAGTTCTTTCTCCTTTACCATCGACTGATACTTTTTCCTGTAAAGGGGGATTCGAACTCCTACTTGGGGAAATATCAAAGCGTCTTTCCCATTATCCGGAATATCCACACCAGACCTTGGTGAGATATTGGTGTAGGAAACTCCAAGGTTGAAAGAGGGTAACCCCATTTTTTGGGCGACATCTATTTCAGCATCCAGAGCTTGTAACTCGAAATCCAGGCCTCTAAGAAGTGGGTTCTGAGCAACGATTGAGTCCAGCAGGATATTTTTCCCTTCCGAAAAGGCAATAGTTGCCAACGAATCAGGAATGGCAATATCCAGTGGATTTTCGGTATTCAGCAGTTCATTGAACTTTGCCTGAATTGGGGATCTTGTGTCTTGGAGATACAACAATTGGTTGTTCAGTTCTTCAAGATCCATTTCTACTCGCAACAGATCAACAGCGCTTCCGGTGGCAGATTCCAATCTGACACTGGCTAGCTCACGGAATGACTCTAAGAGAACAATATTCTCTTCGACAATATCAATTGCCGCTTCCAGCACATATAAATCGAAATACTCGGAACGAACATCAAAAAAGAGCCTGTTTTTGGTCTCCTCAAATGCTTCGAAGCGAGCTTTTGCCAATTGTGCAACTGCTCTTTCCTGTGACTTCAACTGGCCAAACCATGGAAAGGCCTGACTTAATGATATACCAGCATTTTGAGCACCAACCCGTGTTTCTACCGGACTAGTGAAAATATTGAACATCACAGTGGGGTCTGGCAAAGCCCTTGCCTGCGGCATCCGCTCCAATGTGGCCAGGTATTGATTGAAAACTGCTTTAAGCTCAGGGTTATTCTCTGCTGCTATTTTCAGGTACTCAATTGTAGGGTCTTGCGCTTCTTGTGCATTGACTTTGGTGACAATCAGAAGAAGTATCAAAAGCCAGCTATAGGTGTTTTTTATAGTAAATTTCATCTTATGCTGATTTAAGTTGTTTTTTGACTAATCGTTCCTGCCACATGCAATAGAGGACGGGCACTACGAATACCGTAATCACTTGTACAAGCATCCCTCCGAAAGTAGGGATGGCCATAGGAACCATGATATCGGAACCTTTACCCACTGAAGTAAAAATGGGTAACAAGGCAATGATGGTCGTTGCAGTAGTCATGATTGCCGGCCTGATCCTAAGCTTGCCTGCATGTAGTACTGCCGCTCTTACACCTTTTATATCTTTCGGCTTTTCTTCAGCAAAAATTTGCTTTAGATAGGTGGCCATAATTACCCCATTATCGGAAGCAACTCCGAACAAAGCGATAAAGCCAACCCAAACTGCCACACTGAGGTTGACAGTGTGTACCTGGAAGAGGTCTCGCATATTGTTACCTGCCAGGGAAAAGTTCATAAACCAATCCTGACCAAATGCCCATATAAGAATGAATCCTCCAGCGAAGGCCACAAAAACACCCGAAAAGACCATGGATGTTGCCGGTACATTACCGAATTGGAAATACAAAATGAGAAAAATAGCAAGCAAACAGACCGGCACTACTATGGCTAATCTTTTGGTGGCCCTGATCTGGTTTTCGTAATTACCAGTGAATTTGTAGGATACACCTGCTGGAAGCATAAATTCTCCTGCATCCATTTTGGCTTGTATGAAGCGCTGAGCCTCTTCTACAACATCCACTTCCGCATAACCTTCTCTTTTATCGAAGATCACATAACCATCCAGAAAAGTGTCTTCACTTTTGATTACTTGTGGTCCTCTTCTATAGGTGATTTCGGCAAGTTCTCCTAATGGAATTTGTGCTCCGGAGGGAGTTGGGATAAGTACGTTTTTCACATCTTCCGGATTGTCCCTGAACTCCCTGGCGTACCTCACCCTGACAGGAAATCGTTCTCGACCTTCAACTGTAGTGGTCAACTTGATTCCACCGATGGCCACTTCTATGAAGTTTTGAATATTCTTCATGGTAAGCCCGTATCTCGCAATAGCATCTCTGTCAACATCGAACTCCAGGTAGGGTTTCCCTACTATTCTATCTGCAAAAACAGATGAAGATTCGATACTTGGCACCTGTTGCAAGATTTTCTCAAGATCCAGACCTACACGCTCGATAGTCTCCAAATCTGGCCCAAACACTTTGATGCCAATTGGGGCTCGCATACCGGTCGAAAGCATAATCAAACGTGTTTGGATGGGTTGCAATTTTGGCGCTGAAGTCATGCCTGGGACTTTGGTAGATTTAAGTATCTCCTGCCAAATGTCGTCTGGTGACTTGACATGATCTCGCCATTGTCGATAGTATTCGCCTTTTCGTCTATCCACAACCAGTTCCTCGTTTTGCACAATTCTGAAACCATCTTTTTGTGGATGATAAAATGAACCGTCTTTTAAAACATAGTTTCCATCCGAATCTGTTTTGAAACGTAACCTGTGCCCATTTTCATCTACCATATACTCCGGTTTGTAGTTAATGGTATTTTCGAACATAGAAATAGGGGCTGGATCCAATGCTGAGTTTACCCGACCCCATTTACCAACTACAGATTCCACTTCCGGTATTTGCGCTACATAGGCATCTACCTTTTTTATCACGTCAATGTTCTCTTCTATTCCCGAATGCGACATGGTGGTTGGCATCAACAGATAAGACCCTTCATCCAAAGCAGGCATAAATTCTTTGCCTGTTCCTGGAAAAGTTTCATTAATACCTTGCCATAAACTGGTTTGTCTGATTTGCCAACCCATCTTTTCGGCACCATTTCCTACAAATCCGAAAAAGCTTTCAAAACCACTCCATGATAACATGCCCCATAGAAAAATGACGATTGGAGCCATTAGGAATTTCCATTTATTCTCAAGACACCATTTTAGAATAGGGGTATAGAACTTTACTACCGCAAGTAGCAGACCAAGGACAAGAACTATCACGCCAATGACAAAAATGAAATTAGCAAAAAGGCTGTTTTGAGATCCCAAAGGCAGCCATTCGCGTGTCAGGAAAATGGCAACCGTTGTGATGATGATCCCTATGTTCAGGTATTCATGAATCCATTTCCTGTTTTCAGGAAGGTATTTTTCCGCTAGGTTGTTGATCCCCAAAGCCAAAAGAACAATTCCTAGCCAGCTACCTGACCAGAAGAGCACTAATATACCAAGAGCAACAAGTGCAACATTCCATATTCTTTTGGTTCGATCTTTACCTATCTTTATAGAGAATAATGAATGGGCTAGTGCCGGAATTACCACAAGGCCTATAAAAAGAGCGGCCAGCATAGCAAATGTTTTAGTGAATGCCAATGGTTTGAATAGCTTGCCTTCGGCGGCCTGCATAGCAAAAACCGGTAGGAAACTCACTACTGTAGTGGTAAGGGCAGTGATCACAGCTGTAGCTACTTCGGTAGTGGCCTTGTAGATTACCTCCAGCTTTTGCTTTCCTGAAATGCCTTTATTTTCCGGCAGATCCAAGTGCCGGATTATGTTTTCTGTAAATACTACACCGACATCCACCATCACTCCAATGGCGATGGCTATCCCCGACAAGGCGACAATATTTGCATCTACACCTGCGTATCGCATGACAATGAAGGTCATCAACACTCCAAGCGGCAACAGGCTTGAAATAAGAATAGAGGCTCTTAGATTAAACACCACGATAATCACTACAATGATGCTGATAAGTATCTCTTCAGAAAGGGCTTTTTCCAGTGTGCCTAGTGTCTCCTTGATCAGTCCTGTTCTGTCATAGAACGGAACTATGGTGACCTTGGAAACCGTTCCGTCAGGAAGTACTTTTGACGGCAGTCCTGGTGAAACTTCCTCGATTTTCTTTTTCACATTTTCAATGACGGCTAATGGATTTGCTCCAAAGCGGGAAACCACCACAGCACCTGTAGCTTCAGCCCCACCTTTGTCCAAGCCCCCCCGTCGCGTTGCTGGCCCGAAATGCACTTGGGCTACATCTTTGATCCGAATAGCTGTATTGTTGTGCTGAGTGATGACGGCCTTTTCCAAGTCTTCCAGGTTCCGTATATAGCCCAAACCCCTCACAAGGTATTCGGCATTGTTGACCTCCATCGTCCTTGCACCCACATCCAGGTTACTTTCCTTGACGGCCTTCATGATTTGGGCAATGTTGACATTGTATTCTTTCATTGCCACCGGGTCAATATCTACCTGGTACTCTTTCACAAATCCTCCAATTGCCGCTACTTCAGACACACCGCTTGCAGAAGTCAGAGCATAACCTACGTAGAAATCCTGTAGGGTCCTTAATTCCTGTGGATCCCAACCTCCGGCCGGTTCACCTGTTTCAGGATTGCGACCTTCCAGTGTGTACCAGTAAATCTGGCCGAGGGCCGTAGCGTCAGGTCCTAATGCCGGCTGCACTTCTGAGGGGATTATACCAGCAGGTAGGGAATTCAGCTTTTCAAGAATCCTCGTTCTGCCCCAGTAGAACTCTATATCCTCCTCAAAAATGATATAAATGGTGGATAGGCCGAAAATGGAATTACTTCTTATGGTCTTAACTCCTGGTACCCCCAATAGGGCTGTAGTTAAAGGATAAGAAATTTGATCCTCAATGTCCTGCGGAGATCTACCCATCCAGGTGGTAAATACAATTTGCTGGTTTTCTCCTATATCAGGAATGGCATCAACAGGCACTGGATCTCTTGGAAACCAGTCCATTTTCCAGTTGAAAGGGGCTGTGGACACTCCCCATCCTATAAAGACTAGTACAATTAATGCTGTAACCAGCTTGTTCTCTAAAAAGAACCTGATTAGTTTATTAAGCATAATTAATATGATTTAATAGTTAGACGAAACAAAAAAGTGAAGCCCATCTAATGGTCTAGGACAGACCAAAAGGGCATCTAAAATGTTGTGTAGCTATTTTAAAGAAGAAAAGACTGATACCTGGTGAGTCTGTCAGGAACAGTCAACGGGTGTAGGAGATAGGTATTATCTATAAAAGTGGAACGTATAACTACCCGAACAAGTGAGGGGTATGTAATGGTATAAAGTAATACTTGTTCAGGAGGATCTACACTTTGAAATGAGATTTGGGTGTTGTCATCATGCTGAACTACCTCATGCTCCAATTCACAACAGGGCGTTGGCATATCCATCCCTTCACAACATGAATGTAGTTCTTCGAAAAAAGCGGTTTCTACCAGCTCGCCCCCACAAAAATGTTTAGCCATTACCACTCCTCCTGATGAGGATAGGATAAGAAAACTGAAGAATATGGCTAAAAATCTTTTCACGTAAAATATTTACTTCTGGTATCTCAAACGTAAAGCTACCTTTTTGGATGCATTGAAAAGTTACGAAATTTTTGTTAATGTTTATGATATTGTGTCATACTTGATAGACAAGAGTCTTAAACGTAATAGGCCATTTTTCCTATTAATTTAAAATCTCTTTCGAGCAGGAATACTGATTGTCAAAATAATTAAGGAGTAAAGGACAAAAGCCTTTAGTGGTCTATTGAGTAATTTGGTCATTGTTCCCATTTATATCCTGTTCCGTAAATGGTTTTGATGTATTCCCCATAACCTTTCTCTTTCAGTTTTCTCTTTAGGTTTTTGACATGGGCGTACACAAAATCATGGTTGTCAAACATATCAGCGAAATCACCTGAAAGGTGCTCGGCTAACGCTCCTTTTGAAAGGACTCTATTCTTGTTACCAATGAAAAAGAGAAGTAGGTCGTATTCTTTCTTTGTTAGATTAAGAAACTGATCATGAACCATCACTGTCTTTGCATTGATGTCAATGGTCAATTCTTTTTGAACAATTATAGTGTTGCTATCAAATTGCCTTCGCCTAATCAATGATTCTATTCTTGCTGCTAATTCTGCTTGATGAAATGGTTTGGCGAGATAATCATCTGCTCCAAGTTTCAGCCCTCTTACTTTATCTTCAATTGCATTTTTAGCTGAGATAATGATTACACCATCTTGCTTGTTCTGCCTTTTGAGCTCCTCAAGAATAGTAAGTCCGTCTCCTCCCGGGAGCATAAGGTCAAGCAGGATACAATCATATTCATACGCATACACCTTCATTGCTGACTGGAAATCAGACGCACACTCGCACCGATATTGCTCATTGGCAAGGTAGTTTACCATATCTTGAGCAAGCTCTTTCTCGTCTTCTATGATTAGGATTTTCATTAATGCAAACTACGAATTCAATTTGGAAGAAATTTGGAATTTAAATACTCTTTTAACACTCCTCCAACTCGCAGTTCTCATCCTTTCCTTCAAACTCAATAGTGACATGATTGATGGATTCATCTATGAGATGATTTCTCACTTTCTCTTTTAGCTTGGCTTGCTCTGAAAGTTTGTAGTCATTATCTAGTCTAAGATGAAGAGTAAGAATGTTGTACTGACCGTCCATTGACCAAATGTGGCAATCGTGAATATCCATGACTGCTGGTATGTTCTTTAGCTTTTCTCTGATGTCCCCAATAGATACTTCACGTGGTATGCCTTGTAAAATCACAAGCATACTCTTTCGAAGATTTTTAAAGACATTATGTAATACAAAAAGCGAGATGAGTACTGAAAGAAGTGGGTCTATGAATGGAGCATCCGTGTACATCATGATGATGCTACCAATCAATACAGCTACCCAGCCTAATACATCTTCTAATAAATGAAGTGAGACTACTTTTTCATTTAGAGATTCTCCTTTCCTTAGCTTGAAAACTGCCGCCCCATTGACCACTATTCCTAAAATGGCTAGGTACAACATACCTTGAGCGTCAGTTTCTCCGGGATTGAATAGTTCTGGAATAGCCTTGGTCAAAATGAAAATGGAACCAACTAGCAATACGACGGAATTGATGATAGCCCCCAGTAATGAGAACCTTTTGTATCCATACGAAAAAGCCTTAGTGCGTCCTTTCTTTGATAGCCTTTGGAAGTACCAGGAAAGTCCTAAACTCAGGCTATCACCTAAGTCGTGCAAGGCATCTGAAAGGATGGCCAAGCTGTTGGTATAAAGGCCACCGATGATCTCTATAATGGTAAAGCTGAGATTGAGGAAGAAGGCCACTTTTACATTGCCCCCTGAGTGATGATGTGAATGGTCGTGCTTGTGTCCCATAGTTTTTCATTTTAATCTAAATACCCGATCGGCAAAGCGTCGGTTAAACGGGTTCGATATGAATATGTACATCAATAATTTGAGGAAAACCTTCAATTAGCCTATCCTTAACTTTATGAGCGATCATATGCCCATTCTCTACCGTAAGCTCGCCATTTACCCAAATGTGTAGATCAACATGGTAGGCAGTGCCCATTTTTCTGACATGACATTTCTCCACTTTTTTAACATTCATAATTTGCTCTGCGAGCAAGATAATCTGCTCATGAAGTTCAGGTTCCAATGACTCATCTAATAATTCACCAACAGCATGTCGGCCGATCCCGTAGGCATTGTAAATAATAAAGGCAGCTGCGATGAGTGCTGCGTAATCATCCGCAACTTCATATCCCTCCCCACCCCAAAGTGCAATAGATATTCCCATGAATGCGGCTACCGAAGTAATGGCATCACTTCTATGGTGAAAAGCATCTGCTTTTACTGCTTCACTTTGTATTTCTTTTCCTGCTTTCAACACAAAACGATATAGTAGTTCTTTTGTAATCACCACCACCACTAAAATAATTAGGGTAAATGGTGCGGGAGTTTTATGAGGACTTTGAATGTGGAAAATGCTGTCTTTTATAATGATAAAGGCTGCACCCACAAGTGCCAGTGAAATTCCAAGTGCCACCAAAGCTTCCGCCTTACCGTGTCCATACGGATGGTTTTCATCCGCTGGCTTGGTTGACCATCTCAAGCCTAACCAAAGCATCCCGGACGTTACTACATCAGTGCCCGATTCTATTGCGTCAGCTATAAGTGCATAAGAGTTACCAAAAATTCCTCCAAGCGCTTTTACTATTGCTAATACTGCGCTTATAATAATTCCAATTAGGGTTGTTTTCAATCCTTTTTCAGAAATAGCGTTGGGATTTCTTTTACGCTTCATTTTATGGAGATTAATTGTTCTGATTCAGTTTTTAATATGGGTTTAATACCCATATCGGCATTTTCAATGTTCTTAGTTTTTTACCCTGCCAATTCAGTCATGCGCCTTTTCAGTATTTCTAAAAACAAACGGGTACGCACCCGTATGTTTCCAAAGAATAACTAAGCTTAAACAAACACCGACAGGATGTATAACAGTGTCGCTATTGGAAGGAATATTTGATAGAAGTTCATGTTCTTGTAGCCTAATTAATGTCCGTGACCACCACCCTCTTCTTCAGTATTTTTGGCCTTTGCCAACAGCGTGAAAGCACCTTTTGTAACCAGCTTTACCTCGTTGTATCCCAACGAACTATTTATTAGTTCAACTTGCGCAAAGCCATCTTCAGTATTACCAACAACAACTTCCAACATGTCAAAAGAATGAATTTTTTCATCTCCTTTTTTGGACGTTTCAGTATATGCAAAAATGAAGTGCTTGCCACCAAAACGAACAACGGCTTGTTCAGGCACAGCCCACACTTCTTGCATGTCCGTCTCAATTTTGGCCGAAACGTACATTCCTGGAAGTAAATTTTCATATTTCTCTTTCAGATGTCCGTGTACGGTTACAGAACGATCTTCGCGAACACCTCTTCCAATTAAAAAGACTTCTGCCTCACGCCATTGATCTGGTGTGTTTGCCAGAGAAAAACGAATGCGTTGACCATCTTTAACCTTAGGAATATCATTTTCATAGACTGTTAGTTCTACATGAAGATCGTCAGCATTAGTTATATCCATGATCACATCCTTGGGATTGATGAATTTACCAATATTGGTATACACCTCTCTTACATATCCGGATACAGGAGCATAAATATTCACTGAGGTAGAAACCTTTCCATTACGGATACTTGTTGTGTTTAACCCGATGAGTTTCAGTCTAGCTACCATCGATTTGATTCGAGCTTCATTAGCTAAATAGGAACTCTTGGCCTGTTGAAATGATTTTCCTGAAGCTACCTTTTCGTTGTACAACTTTTGTTGACGGTCAAATTCTGCCTTCAAATACTCTTGATTAGCTAAGCCTTCCAGATAGTCTTGTTGATACTGAATAAATTCAGGGTTTTCTATTACAGCTAACAACTGTCCCTTTCTTACCTTTGTACCAGGCAACATATCAATAAACTTTATGAAGCCACCATAGGGCATATTAATTGAAATATTGCTCTGAGGGGGAACGTCTATCATTCCATTCACCTGTAATTCAGATCCAATATTTCTTTTTTTAATCGACCCTAACTCTAACTTTGCCTGATCATATTGTGCCTGAGTAAGTTCTACTTCATTTTCTTCCTCATGATGTTGAGCTTCTTGCTCTACTTTTGATTGAGACTCACAGGCAATTACTACCAATGCCAATAAAGTATGGATAAATATGCTTTTGATATACTTAAATGAATTTTTCATTGTTTTCTTTTTTTTATTAATGAACTCCTGAAATGAATTCAATTTGTATAATGGTCTGGTTGTATTGATCTAGTAAATCCAGATATTTGAATCGTACATCAAGGGATCTGCTGAGTCCTTGCGTATACTCTACATAACCAATTGCTCCACTTTCAAACCCTTTTTGGGCTTGCGTAAGAATCAATTCTGCCTGTGGAAGTGCATTGGTCTGATAGAATTCTAAACTATTTTGGAATTTATTAAACTGCTGAACAAGTGATGTCATTTCACCTTTTAATTCATTAGATGCAGCTTCATACCTAGCCTCACTTTCTTGCATTTTCAATTCACTCTTTTTAATACTAGAAATGTGTGACTTTGCACCAAAAATGGGAATAGCAATACCTACCTGAACCCCTGTAAATCGATCGCTAGAAGTATAGTTTATAGGGTTGCCATTGATATCTTGATTTGGACCATTCAACGATTGATTGAAATAACCAATTGAAAAATCTGGCATAAAACGGGATTGTTCTAAGGACTTTTCTCTTTTGGCTACTTCTATTTGTTGCTGAAACCAAGCCAAAGTAGGATTCGCAGATAAATCGGAATTTTCTAACAAAATCTTGAGTTCTCTGGTCTTTAACTCTTGAGCCGCTATGTCCACGAGCTCCTCGGTATTCAACAAGATCCCCAAATGAGTTTGAAAAATTTCAATATCAGATCTATTTTGTTCGAGCAGCATTTTTATCTCGGCCACTTGGGATTCAGCTGTGGCCTTTTCTAAAAGATTACTTTCGCCTGTTTCATAGCGTAGTGTAGCTGCCCTTACGAAACTCTCATAGATACTATCTTGATCAAGGAGTAGATCTCTCTTACTTTTTTCCAACAGTAGCGTGTACCAAACCGATTTTACTTGTCGTACCATTTCATTCTGCGTTGCAGTACGCATCCATTCACTAGCCTCAATTTTTGCTTTGGCTAACTTGTTTTGATTGCTGTAAACCGTTGGGAAAGCAAAATTTTGACTGATATTGAATTGGTTGTCATCATCAAAGACGCTGTTATATTGCCCATGTGTCAAACTAAAATTCGTATTAGGCAAATTCCAACTCGACCCTTTTTGCGTAATCTCCTGTTCTGTTTGAAGCGATGCCGCTTTCAGTCTGGGATTATTGGCAATAGCTGTTTGAATGGCTTCATCCAAAGATGTATAAGTCGTGGTAACCTCTTGTGCGCTTACCTGCACAGCTTGGCAAAGCAGGAGGCCCATGACCAATAAAGGTGTAAATACTTTTGATTTCAACTTGACTCCTCTTTCTAAATAATAGTACAGAATTGGCAAGACAATCAAAGTCAGAAAAGTAGCACTAATCAACCCACCGATTACCACAGTCGCTAAAGGTCTTTGTACTTCGGCACCTCCAGATTGTGAGAGTGCCATGGGTAGAAATCCCAACGAAGCTACAGCAGCTGTCATGATTACAGGCCGTAAACGTACGCTGACGCCCTTGTAAATCCGATCAATAATGTCCGTTACACCATCCTTTTTCAGATGATTAAATTCACCTATTAAGACTATACCGTTCAAAACAGCTACACCAAAAAGTGCGATAAAGCCAACTCCTGCAGAAATACTAAAAGGCATTCCTCTCGCTGATAATGCCATGACACCACCAATAGCGGAAAGTGGGATAGCAGTGAAAATCAAAAGGCTTTGTTTTATTGAAGAGAATGTAAAATAGAGCAATACAAAAATCAGAAGCAATGCCAATGGAACAGCATAACTCAACCGCTCACGGGCTTCTACTAGGTTTTCGAATTGTCCACCATAAGTAGTGGAATAACCAGGAGCAAAAACGACTGATTTGTCAATTTTCTCCTTCAATTCTGTCACTACGCTTTCAACGTCTCTATTCCGAACATTGAATGCCACTATAATACGTCTTCTCGTATCGTCACGCTGAATTTGATAAGCCCCATCCTTAATCTCTACATTAGCGACTTGGTATAATGGTATTTGATGACCATCCCTACGTGTGATATAAAGGTTTCGCACAGCAGATACATCATTTCGATTCACCTTTGATAATCTGACCACCAAGTCAAACCTCCGTTCATTTTCAAAAACCAAACCAGCCGAAGCACCAGCAAAAGAGGCTTGAACGGTTCGGTTCACTTCACGGATACTGAGATTATATTTGGCCAGTTGATCGCGTTTGTAACTGATTACGATCTGAGGAATTCCGGTGACTTCCTCTACGTATAAATCGACAGCTCCCTCTACA
The DNA here is from genome assembly GCF_033344935.1 of Reichenbachiella sp. Taxonomy (NCBI): domain Bacteria; kingdom Pseudomonadati; phylum Bacteroidota; class Cytophagia; order Cytophagales; family Reichenbachiellaceae; genus Reichenbachiella; species Reichenbachiella sp. The sequence continues at coordinate 4,676,148 of NZ_JAWPMM010000001.1, forward strand.
TTAGAGGCGATTTGCCCGACCTGCCTTGCATACTCAGAGAGTTCATCGAGGTTCTCTCCATATATTTTCACGGCCACGTCCTGACGTACACCAGTCATCAATTCATTGAATCGCATTTGTATAGGTTGCTGAAAACCAAAAGTGACACCTGGAATCACCTCCAACGCCTTGGCCATTTTGTTCGCTAATTCTTCGCGATTTGAAGCTGACACCCATTCTGATTTGTTTTTTAGAATAATCATCAGGTCAGCGGCTTCTATGGGCATGGGATCTGTGGGGATTTCACCTGCACCTATTTTGGAAACCACCTGCTCGACTTCTGGAAATTGATCCAAAAGGATCTTTTCCGCCTGCGTGGTAGCGCTGATTGTGTTTTCTAATGAGCTCCCAGTAATCACCCTCGTTTCAACGGCAAAATCTCCTTCTTCCAGTGTGGGAACAAACTCACCTCCCATGTTGGCAAAAACCCATAGAGAACATCCAAATAGCCCTAATGCAATGGTCAAAACGAATGGTCTTTTATGCATAACCCACCGAATGGTAGGGTCATACAATCGGTGAAAGAAAGCCATGATCTTGTCAGAAATATTGGGTTTGTTGACTGTGTTTTTACTCAACACCAAAGCCGACATCATGGGGACATAAGTCAAAGAAAGAATGAAAGCTCCCAGAATGGCAAAACTCACAGTTTGAGCCATAGGACTGAACATTTTACCTTCAACTCCTACTAGAGCCAGGATCGGTAAATAAACTATTAGAATGATAATTTCACCAAATGCTGCAGAATTTCGAATCTTGCTAGCCGATTGATAGACTTCGTCATCCATTTCAGTCTGAGTCAGCCGTCTTCCTAATTTTACTAATCCTAAATGATGAAGCGTGGCTTCAACAATGATGACTGCCCCATCCACGATTAGGCCAAAGTCTATGGCTCCGAGGCTCATAAGGTTTCCGGATACCCCAAATAGGTTCATCATCCCAAAAGCAAAAAGAAGAGCCAAAGGAATCATGGAAGCTACAATTAAACCTGCTCTCAGGTTGCCTAATAGGAGTAACAAAATAAAGATGACAATCAATGCTCCTTCGGCCAGATTCTTGGTCACCGTACCGATGGCTGTATCTACCAGTTTAGTTCTGTCCAAGAATGGCTCTATAGTTACACCTTCAGGTAGCGTTTTACGAATTTTGGAAATTCTCCCTTTTACATTATCAATGACTTCAGCTGAATTTTCTCCTTTCAACATCATAACAATGGCACTGACAACTTCACCTTCTCCGTTGCGAGTAGTCGCGCCATATCGAACGGCACTGCCAAGCTGCACTTGAGCCACATCTTTAACTAATACTGGAATACCATCCGTATTAGTTCTAACTAACATATTTCGGATATCATCCATGCTGCTAACTAAACCTTCACTTCGGATGAAGTAGGCATTCTGGTTTTTTTCGATGTATGCTCCTCCGATGTTTTCATTGTTTGCTTCCAATGCCTGAAATATCTCAGCGATGGAAATGTTCATGGACTTGAGCCGATCGGGGTCTATAGCTATTTCATACTGTTTTAGATAGCCACCGAAACTGCTCACATCCGCCACGCCAGGAGTGCCTAACAACTGTCTGCGTACTACCCAATCCTGAATGGTTCGCAGTTCACGCGCATCGTATTGGTCTTCGTAGCCAGGTTTTGTACCTACTACATATTGATAAATCTCACCCAAGCCTGTTGTGATAGGTGCCATGCCCGGTTGACCCACTCCTGGGGGTATTTGCGACTGAACTTCTACCAAACGCTCGCTTACCTGCTGTCTCGCCCAATAGACATCAATATCCTCTTTGAATACTATCGTAACAACGGACAAACCAAACCGTGAGAAAGAGCGAATCTCTTCAAGTTGAGGAATGGTAGCCATACCAATCTCTATAGGGAAGGTAATTAAACGTTCAACTTCTTCGGCCGCCAAAGAAGGTGAACTTGTGATGACCTGTACCTGATTATTTGTTATATCTGGTACTGCATCAATAGGAAGTTTCGTAAGAGAAAAGCTTCCCCAAATGACCAAGACGAACGTAAGCAAGCCTATGATCAGTTTGTTTTTAACTGAAAATAATATGATTTTATCCAGCATAATGATTCTTTTGAATTCCTGATAATTAATAAATGTGGACATTGATTGTCCATAGAAACTTATCGAACAGAATGGGGTATAGCCCAATTTTCTCCATTAATCTGGAGGGATGGCAATACATATACTATTCGAGAATTATCAGCCCTGGGGTGGCTGAAAAGGAGTCTCTAAATAGCGAGAAGAGAACATGAATTGGTAAACTCCTTTAGAAGGCTCCAAAGGTTTTATATCAAGCTCAACAGAAAACATGAGAGAAGAAGAAAACAAGATATTGGCATGCTGACATTGATGATTGCCGTGAAAGGGTAAATCATCATGCTCATTTTCATCATGGTGGTTTTCGCCTTTGCCATGATCAATATAATCTTCCACCAAAAAATCCCAAAAAGAGTCGCCGTCTTGTGCTTTATGCTCAGAATAGTGAGCTATGAGGTTAGGGACTTGTTTGATTTCACAGCACAAATCCAATCCCATCACAAGTGCTGCAATGATAAAAAAAACTGATAGTATTATGGATTTGATACCTTTCATTCAGAATACAAGTCTAAACAAAAATTAATGCAACCTGTTTGCATAGTTTAATATTTCTTTATTGGCAGTTTGCACAAGTACCTTTATAGACCATACTGGCACTGGAGGCTTTGAAGCCTATTGGAATTTGGGTTTGAGGAATTTTAGATTGTGTCAGGCAGTAGGTTTCTCCGCATTGCACACAATGAAAATGAATATGTTGGTCTTGTGGTGCACATTCGCAACCTTCTTCGCAAAGCGCATATTTCACCGAGCCAGTACCATCTTCAATACCGTGTATTAGTTTGTTTTCTTCGAAGGTTTTAAGCGTTCGATATAAGGTTGCTTTATCTGCTTTTTCAAACTTGGATTCCAAGTCTTTTAGGCTGATGGCCGAACCACTTTCTACGAGTTGCCTAAGTACAAGCAGCCTCATGGCAGTGGGTTTGATATTTCTGTTCTCTAATTTTTGTTCGAGCATTATATTAAAAGTACGAAGAATTGCTATTAGAATCGACATTTCCGTAACTAGGCTCCCGCACTAAGACCTCAATAGGGTGGTATCAATATTTTGATGATTTTATCATAAAACTGAAATTGTTAGAAGATTGTTTACTGTTTCTTTTAAGAGGTCTTTTACTTGAGATTTTTAGTGAAAATTTCTAGTAAAGAAGGTATGGATGTTAGAGCACAAGCTATTTGCTCTGTTTCATCGAAATACCGATCTTCACCGTAGGCCTCGGTATCATTAATGGTTAACAATTCATTTTCTTCCATCTTAAGTACCTTTAATCTCATCTCAAATATTTTAACCAGTTGTATAAGCAATGACTTGCTTTCTCGAAATCTAATATGATGTTTTGTTTCTTGATCACTTAAAATCAAAATATAGAATTCTTTCTTACTAACCATATCGGTTGCCTCAAGAATTCCTTCTATGGATATTCCGGTATTCTTCAGTTGTTCGTAAAAACGAAACTTGACTATTTTAACAATTTCTTTATAAGCTTCCTTATTAAATTTCTTTGATTCCATACGGCAACAAGGTTAAATCCTTTTTAGAGATACTCTATTGAGGGTTAAATGCAATGCAGTATGATACATTTTCATCATCCTCGTTTATTGCGGAATTGTATCGATTAATCTTTTGATCACATAACTCTTTTTCCTTCATCATTTGAGCAATTTCAATTTGTCTAGCATAAAATAGCATCGCAACACAATCGCTAAATAAATTTTCTAAATCAAAATCGATTACTTCATCCTCTCCGTATTCTTTAATCAGAAGATCCTCATAGTTAAATGGAAACTGAGCCGAATAATCCTGATTAGATTTTAGGAGTAATACTAATTCGTCTATTGACCTTTGTTTTGCGAACACCTTCCATGTGTCTAATAAAAAGCCTTCAAGAAAAATCTTCATTGAACTTGGCAAAATCTCGCCAAATTCATATTCAAAAGTCTCATAGAGTTTAGAAAAATCGATGTACTTTTTAAGACTTTCCATGGGTTTATGTTATTTAGATCTTGGATCAATTTGTAGCTTTGCTAGCCTTTTAATTTTATCAAAGTACCTATCCCATTCAGAATTTCTAGTGGCAGGATTAGTTCGGTCATTATAAAACCAAATAGTACAAATCTTACCTTCTTCATCAAGATTTTTCTGGCAACCTTCACTCAGCTTTTCTAAAAAACTTTTGGTAAGCCCCTTATATCTCGTATAAACAGGAAGAGTAGTTTTTTCTTTTTCATATTCAACAGAAAGGTCATTAATGCCAACTGGACGGTACTCTCTGTTGAATGCCATCATTTTACCTTCTTGATCAATATGAATGCCATATGGAAGGTTAATTCTAAAAAAATCTGTTAATGCCATATTTAGTTTTATTGGTGATAATAAGAATTGGTGAATCTTTATATCTTGTATTGACGTTAATTATTTTGAAGTTAAAATAATTAAAATAACAATAATAAAATACACATTATGGGAATTAAACCAGGTCCAAAAAGAACCGCCAAATCTACTGGGAAGCCAGATAGACGACAACGAGATAATAAAGATACCCCAGGAAATACGCCATCACTGAAACCTCATAAGCATAAGAAACGAGATTAAAGGTATTGAGTTCGTCGAATTGAACCTAACTGTTCGTAATAGAATGTCCTTCTACTTATAGTTAAGTATCTTACAATAAGAATATATTAGTAATGAATCTGAATTTTTTCGACCCAGAATTCAAACAACTACAGCTTTTTTACAAGAGTTGAGTGGTTCAGCCTAATTCAGAACAAACTAATTTCATTAATTCCATTGGCTCTACATTGAGTTCGTCGGCCAACTTGATAAAAGTAGTTAGTGTTGGTTGCTTATGCCCATTTTCAAGGCGAGATATGTGGGTCGAATGAGACTTTATTGCATGTGCAAGGGCTTCTTGAGAAATGCCCTTTTCCTCCCTCAAAGACTTCAGGACTAATCCAAATTTCCTTATGATCTGCTTGTCATTCATTTCAACAAGCAAATTCAAAATTCTTACAGCCTCACACCATAGCCTAAAGGGCAAGATGTAATATAGTTTTTATATATTGGCGGCCAATTGAAGCTGAACCGTGTTATATATGAAATTAGAACAGTTTATTAGAGAAAGAATTGAGCCAAAGAATGGCAAGTATAAAACAGTCAATGTTGATGAAGATCTACACCTATTCCTTAAAAGGACTGCCAATCATTACAACATAGCCATGTCAGATTTGATATTCAATATTTTGATCAATTGGATGAAATCTTATCAATCTGAAATTAAAAACGATATGCAAGAGCAATTCGGTGAATAACGCGTCTAATTAGTATGCAGAATAAAAATGATTTGAGGCCAGTACTTGTACTCCACAAAGGAAAAAGCCTCAAAGGATTCTTTCATCGTTTTGTTTACAAATTAGCCAACTATCACAGTGAGACACATGTATTAGTCGAACTTGAAGATGGAAAACTCAGATATTTCGACCCTTTTTATGTGCAATTTTCAGATCGAAAGAAGAACCCTGATAAATCAAGTGACAAAAACTTAAAACCGAAAAATAAGAAAGTAGAAACTTCCTAATATGAAATTTCAATATGCATCTGATCTCCATGTCGAATTTGACGAGAACTTTCAATTTCTAATGCAGAATAAGCTCAAACCTGTAGCTCCCTATCTTATCTTGGCTGGAGACATTGACATTATTTCAAACGGGAAGGTCACACGTCCAGATTTTTTTCAGTATCTATCAGACCATTGGCAAGAAGTATATATCATACCTGGCAATCATGAATTTTATGACAAAGGAAATGTAGCCTCTTCATACAATTTGGAATTGACAATTCATCCAAATGTTAGATACCTCAATCATCAAGTAATTACTATCGAAGCTGTAGATCTTATTTTCACAACTCTTTGGTCAAGGATAAATACCTCATTAATCAAAAGTATGATTGCTGATTTCCGTAAATGTAAGTACGGAGAGGGCCAGTTTAAATACAAGCAACATGATGAATTGCATGTGAAGGCTGTTAGGTGGCTTAGTCAAGTGCTATGTCTCGAGAAAGAACGTCCTCGTATAGTGGTATCACATTTTGTTCCTTGCCAATTGGCAAATGGGTATCCTCAACATACAGGTGATTACAAACAGGTCATCATGAATAGATATTTTGTGGCTAATTTGGAGAACCGAATCAGAGACTGGGATATTGACTATTGGATCTACGGCCATAACCATTGGGATAAAGATATTGATGCTCTTGATGTTAAATTCAAGTCAAATCAACTTGGTTATGTCTTTTCCATGGAGCACAAGGAATTTGATTTTGAGAAAGTAATCGAAGTATAAGATTTAATTTATCAATCATTTTTGACGTAACAATCAATACTTATAGGAATACTATTGAATTAATCCATATTTAAAAACTCAATGTTTTATCTCTTTCCCTAGCCAAACAGCATACTTCTTCCACTGTAAATAAAAAACGATCCATTCTGATATCCATGGTATCATTTTGACTAGAGGAATTTTTTGAATCAAAGCTTGATCAACTTTAGGATGATAAAGGCAAAGCGAATGATCCGAATACAAGTGTATATCTCTGTGATACTTAATCGGCGGATCCTTAATAAAAATTCTGTCATACCTATACTTATTGAATGGTGAATACATGAGTATAATGGTATAGTTTTTGCCATTAATATTTAATAAACCAGACCCGTATAGGGTCTTATTTTTTGAGTTCAAATTCAGGCTTAACCAATCAAAATGAGACTCCACTAACATCTTCTGAAGAGTAAGAAAGATATGCCAGTTCTCTTGGTGTTTGTTTCTAATACTTTCCTCCAAAACTGTGATGTGGTTCATTTTTAATCCCATGTGTTTGGTTAATACGACCCTTAGCATCTGTAAAAGCCGCTCCTCCAGCTATTAAACTGCTAGATTTAGTTAGAGCGTCTCCTGTACTTTTTGAAAAGCAAACCATCTGCTCAGTTAATGATTTTTTATATATACCCTCCCCAAATAACTCGATATAGTCATTTTTGCTAAAGTCAAATGTCTCTTTGAGCTTTTGCCATTTTTTTTGAAAATCCGACATGAAGTTGTAAAAACTTTCATAATGCTTATCAGTCCAAGAATCCGTAAAATCTTCATCCAGATTCACGGGGTTATGAACTTTGAATTTGTATCCACTTTTGATAGCATCATCATAGCCATTTCTAATCCTTGAAACGATTTGATCAATTGACTCAAAAATAGAATTCTCCCCATCATAAAATTGAGCTGCCAAGGTGGTAATAACAATACTTGAAACCCTATGATCCCGATTCTTGAAGTAAATATCTCGATATCTTTTCATCAATTGTACAGCTCTTTGAAGAGGTGTCTTTTCGTAAAGTTCCTCTGGAAGAGGTTCGGTTTCAACTTGGGCCTTTATCAATACGTCTGAGTACCTACTGAGTAGAGATTCTTGTGCAGAATTTGCAATATCTAAAAACCATTTAGCAAATCCTTTGGGGTTTCCGGAAGACCAGTTCGTAAGTACCTTCTCTGGAATTTTTATCAACTCCTTTTCAATGGCATCAGGCATACAGGCAGGCAAAATATCCATATGGAAATCTCCCTTATAATTCAAACGAACACATCTTATCTTTTTTTCCATAATTTCACCATATCCACCTTTTTCCAATGCTTTGACTAAGGCATTGTATATCTCTTGTGGTGAATGATTATAAAATGGATCATATATATGGAGTACAGTATCCAGATCAAAATCTTCATCATTGATTGGCTTTACTGTTGTCTCAATCCGCTTGGAACCTTGAGCATAAATTTCTATGACTAATCCATCAAAAAAATCCTCATCCTTTTTTAGAACTTCGGAAACAGCATTGTACGCTGATTCCATTTTTTCGATTCTAGTTTTGTTCAGTTGCAACTCTTGCGCTATCCTGGCCAAAAGTTCTTCACGCTGTAATACGTAATCGTTAAATATGTCTATCATTATTTAAAAGCTTTGATTTATTAAAAGTTTAGAATGCTGCCCTATGCGAGCCTTTTGCTTATTACCCTGCATAAAACGCAACTGCTCTATATCATCGCAGCTAACAATAGCATACCCTTTGGCCAAGTCACTACCCTGTCTAGCTAATTTGACTAATGCTTCCTTTTGTTTTTCATTCGGAATTATTTCAAAAATGTCATAGGTTAAAATCTCATAACAGGTGAAATAATCACTCCATTGCAAACTCTTTGAGAATCTTCGGATATGTCTTGCATCAAAATCACGAAACACTACCCCATCCAAAATGCCCGTATCTATTAGCTCCTCATTAAATTCTCTCCCCACGTCATTTTCCCTTTCATTTCCTTCGGCAAACCAATTTAATACGTCAATTGCATACTTCCCTTTTACAATAAACCGCAGATCTCGGGAGCTCTTTTCGTCAACGTCTAACCCATTTTTTGAATTATCAGGTCTGTATCCCCATTTGTTAAAAAGGCTTTCATCACCAAAGCGTTTATATGCTCCTCCGACAGGCTGCAGCTGATTTGCAATTCTTCGATTAAGAACAAGTAAATACCTATTAGTTCCAGGTATCTGTATTTTATAAAGTCCACTTAGAGAAAAGCGAATATCCTGATTTTTATACTTCCCCCATTTTGTTTGGAAAAACAGACTCAAATGATTTCGGTTTTCCCAAGCAACTGCTGCTCCCTTAGAAATTATGGGCTTCAGTAATGACATTAATGCAATAGAACTCATGGTCATGCTTACCTTAATTTACTTAATCCCCAAATAGCCGCAGAGAACAAAATCAAGGTCCCAGCAGCAGCGACTTGATTACTTTTTATTTCAGTACCCCAAGCTGCATTCACAAAGTGTTCACAGTTAAATTTTGTCAAGTGATAATCTTGACCTATCATAAAATTAGCCCTTCTTACTACTTGACTTCTTTCGTAAGAATTACCTTTAAATCGTACAATTCTATCTAGCTCTCTTCCGTTCAAAAAAGATTCTAAGCTAACCACTCGAACTCCTCTTTCTGGATGGTTATCAATTACATTTCCGTTTCCTATATACAGTCCAAAATGGTCTATAATGCCAAATGCACTTTTATTCCTTATAGGTACATCACCAGCTTTTAATAAGTAATTATCTCTCATATTTTTCACTTTTCTTTTCGCACTCCTTAAAATGGCGTACAATCTTTTTTTCCGTCCATAAAATGACCATTATACGAATCTCTTTTAGTCCACTGTCCTGTTTTTGGATTCAAGGTTTGAGACCTCCCTTTCACTTGCCCCTTTCTTGCATTATCACCGTAAGGTTTATTTATTGCCATTTTTTTATACGTTTTATTATATTACAAGTTCACCTTCACCCAACAACCTAATTGGAGCAAAAGCAATCAAGAATAATACAAATAAGAGTTACTAACGCTTTGACGTATGGAAGTTAGAAGAGGACGTAACTTTGAAAAAAAGCTCACTTCAGAAGTAATAAAGTGTTTCCAAGAATCTCAATGTGAGAAAAAAAAGGACTCCTTTTTTGAACTCGTTTATCGATTCAGAGAAGAATTACTCAAGTATTGTGAAATGAGATGCAGAAGATTTAATCAACCTTTGGAAGTGGCAGAACAAATAGCTGAAGCTACCTTTGAAAAATACGCAATTTCTGCAAAGTTCGATTTTGAAAAATCAAAATGCACTTCTGTGGATGATGCATTTATTCTATATCTTGTATCCATTGCGCGTAATCTGCTAACAGACCATTATAGAAAGGTTAAAAAGATTAATGCAGGTTTAGCATACACTGGAACAGAAAGTATTGTCTCATTTTTACCTAAATGCCCAGAAAACTTATCTATTGAAGATCAGCTTAAATACAATGTTCTTTTATCTCTGTCTCACAAACATCGGGTGATTTACCTAACATACAAATTGCATGAAAAAGTGGGATGCAACCTTCCAAAATTTTTACTAGAAGAATTGCGAGAATATCTCAACTTAAGTCAAACTTCAATCCGTGTTTATAAAAAGGAAGCCAACGATAAAATTTCAGCCGCTTTAGATGCACTTAATTTTCAAGGTAATGAATAACAGCATGGAAGACATATTGAATTCATTGGGGTTTGGATCACCTTCAACAGAGAAGGAGCTAAGCAATTTTCGAAAATTCTATAGTGACTATGAATTCAAATCAAATCCGAACTGTATTGATCCAGAAAAGATTTGGGAATCTATACATGCTCCGAAAATTACGGGAAAAGATTATCATAAAAGAACAGTTTTAGCTGCTGAAATTGTGTTTCAATTACATGAAGAATGGTCTCTCGGTCATCTAAAGCTTCAAAAGCTTATCTATTTATGTCAAAATTCTATTGGAATGGCTCTCCACACGCAATTTTTGAAGCAAGCAATGGGGCCCTATGATCCAAAATTGATGAGGTCAATAGATTCCCAATTTCTAAAGAACAAGTGGTTCAATTTTAACAAATACTCTAAGCAAAAATATTTACCTCTCGAGAATGTTGGAGGTCACAAGGAATGGTATGAACGCTATTTTTCGGATGAACTGGAAGACATCCAAATGCTTATTGATCTTTTTAGAAAAATGAAAACATATCAGATTGAATTAATTGCAACCTTATACGATTGCTGGAAGGAAACATTAAAAGAAAAACACCAGTTTGATTCTGAAACTATAATATCAAAATTCTATGCATGGTCTGAGGAAAAACAAAAATTTACCGCCGATCAAATAAACAACGCTATCAATTGGATGAGGGATAATAGAATTTATCCGATTACGGATAACTAAATTAAGTTTAAGATTATGTTTGCAAAAAATCGAATACAACTTTGACTAGAGCAACCTCCAACTATAATGAAACAAATCATCAACTCACCAAAAGCACCTTCACCAATAGGCCCATATTCTCAAGCCGTCAAAGCTGGCTCAACACTGTATATATCTGGCCAAATTCCAATTAACCAGGCAAGTGGCAATTTAGTATCGGGATCAATAGAAGAAGAAACGAAACAAGTAATGAAAAATCTGTCTTACATCTTGGAAGAGGCAGGTCTTACATTTAATGACGTACTAAAGTGTTCAATTTTTGTATCCGATATGGGCACTTTCGCTCAAGTGAATTCTGTGTATGGTGAATATTTTGAAGATAACCCTCCTGCTAGAGAAACAGTCGAAGTTAGTGGTTTACCGAAGGGAGTGAATGTAGAGATTAGTTGCATAGCACTTTATTCGTGACTATATCCAATTTCTCTTTTATTCATTTTCAATTTTTGATATATTGAATCCAGTAAGCACAATAAATCAAACCAGCAATATATGGGTCCCTCTTATAAGACTAAAATCCAGCAAAAAAGAGGGCTTGGAACTAAAGGTGGCTATATACCTTGGATAAAGGTTGGGGAGTTCTCAAACATGGGACATAGTTCTCGTATCAAAGGACTTATTAGTGGACGCGAACATCATTTCCATTCAAATTTAGAGGCTGGGTTATTCTACATACTTGACCTCAACCCAAAGGTTTCAGACATTCGAGAGCAGTTTCCATTGCTCGATATTAATTTGGCAAAAGAAATTGCTCTGCAGGCAGGAATAAAGTATCCCCACATAAGTGATAATGAACCCCATATTCTCACAACCGATTTCCTGATTGACTTTAATGACAACAGACAATTGGCGATTACTATAAAGCCAATTCAGAATATTACTAAAAGACAACTAGAACTCTTTGAGATTGAAAGAAGATACTGGGAGGCAAATGAAATTAAATGGATAATTGCCACTGAAACAGAATTGGCATCAAGAAATTATTCACTGAATTGTAAGGATATGCATAATTGTTTGAGGGGTTTTATTCAGGAGGATTTTCAAGACAAATTACTTCAAGACATCAAAACACAAATCGTCGACTTACACCCAAAGTTTTCTGAGTTGACCATACCAAAATTTTCAAGTTACATTGACAATGAATTGGGACTGACCGTTGGTACTACATTACGTTTTATTAAATCGCTAATTGCTAAAGGTTTAATTCACACCAACCTTGAAATTCCGATTACCAAGATTAATATGGAACACACGACATTAAAAATCAATCATGAAACAGTTATTGGTAAATCAGATTTGGCAGCTTAAAAACAAATGCTATCGAATTCTATATATTGACAGAGAAATTGAAGAAATCTTTTGGATCAATTCAGACGACTGCAATAGTCTGCCAGAGAGTATTGGCTTTGAAGAATTTAACCAATTGAAAAAGAATGATTATTTCAATTTATTAGATTCATCAGATGAATATGGGGATCCTTCAACGTATAAAGCCAAAAGCCTTGATAAGTGGAATACGTATTGTAAAATTGTCGATTTAGCCAAATCCGAAGAACCTCAGATTTACTTGAATTCCTATTTTAATAGACGATGTTCAGAAATTGCCTCCCAATTGGGAGTAAGCCGGATGCTTCCCCGCCGAGTATTTTTGAAGTATTGGAAAGGTGGTAAAGTTAATCTTGCATTGCTCCCAAAATTGAACAATTCAGGAGGAAAAGGCAAAGAACGTAGGCCGTCAACTAAAAAGAGGGGTAGGCCAAATACATTTACTAAAAATAATATTAATGTAGATGATAAATTAAAGGTTCTGTTGCAAGCGGGTTTCAAAAAATTCTATTTGGATATAGAACATGCGTCCTTAGAAACAGCCTATGAGAACTTCCTCCAATCCAAATATTATCAAGAGACTTTAAATCGTGAACATTCTCTTATTCCTTCATCAACACAATTTAGATATTGGGGAGAAAAAAAATACCCAGCTCATGAAAGAAAAAAACGCAAATTAGGGTTAAAAATTTTTAACAAAGATATTAGAACCAGAACTGAGTCCTCCTTGATTAATATAACAGGTCCAGGTTCAGTTTATCAAATTGACTCTACTAAAGCTGATATTGAATTAGTAAGCAGTATAGACAGAAGTATTCCCGTTGGCTCACCAACCCTCTACTTCGTTTCAGATGTTTTCTCAAGAATGATTGTGGGTGTTTTGGTTACATTAGATGAACCGTCATACTATACAGCCGCAAGAGCGTTATATAATGCAATCGTACCCAAAGAGCAATTCTTCAAAGAAGAAAGGCTCAATGAAATAAGCGCCTTTCAAATCAAGAATGAAGACTGGCCATGCAATTACATTCCAGACGCAATTGTTGCAGATCGAGCAGAATTATTAGGGCATCAATCGAATAATATAATCCAAGATTTAGGCATAACTATTGAAAACACTGCAGCCTACAGAGCAGACCTCAAAGGTGTAGTGGAAAATCATTTTAGAGTTTTACATACCAGGATAAAAGGAGTAGATAAAAATTTTGGAATGAAAGGGCTGAATCATAAACAAAGGGGTGTTCGTGACGCACGAAAAGATGCAGTTTTAAATCTAAAAGAATATTATATAGCAATTCTGTCTGAAGTGCTTGTTTACAATAGTAGCAAAGTTCTAGACGCATATCCATTTGACGAACAATTGATCCTTGACATTCCAAGCCCGACCCCTTTAAAACTTTGGGATTGGGGAATCAATAATGCATCTGGGAAATTAAGACCAAACAACATACCTGGATTAAAACAAAGATTATTGCCACGCAAGAATGGAAAAATTAACAAGAATGGACTAAGATTTAATAAGCTTTGGTATAACATCACCTCTAATAGTAAAATCCTCAATAAACAGATCTTACTTCAAAATAAAGCCATAATTGTGGAAGTTTTGTTCGACCCATTTGACCTCCGAAAAGTGTTTATCTATCATGACTCTGAACTTACGGAATGTACACTAAGCAAATCACGAAATCCAATTGGGCTTGAGCTAAATGAATGGGAATTCAATGCGCACTTAACAGTATCCAAAAAAGAAAAATATGCAGATCAATTAGTGCATAAATCCAAAGTTGTGGAATCTCTATCACTTGTAAAAAACGTTTTGAATAATGCCAAGAAGAAAAAACTGAAAAAGAAGACAAACTCACTTAATCCTTCCAAAATTAGAGACAATAAAAAGTTGGAAAGAAATGTAACACGACAAAAATCTGTTCCAAAAAATTCACTAAAAATAGCTGAAAACACAAAAGGATTTAAGGTAATCAAACTAGAACCAAACAAAGATCAAGAAAAGCCCAATCGGAATGAAAAGTTAGATTTCTTCAGAAAACTAATGAAGGATGAATAATATTGTAAAGGCTCAATATATTGAATTAAGTAATCCTGAATTTAAGGGCAATCCTTTAATTGAGTGTCTTCCTCAGAAAAAAGAGCATGACAAATTTTTCGAATTAATACTCAATCAAAAAGCACGATCTAGAAAAGAAGCCCTGCTTCATGAAAAAGAAACCCGAATTGAATTTTTAACAACTTTTCGACTTACCTTTTTTGTTCCACAAGAAAGGCTATATCAACTTTATACATCTATATACTCTTCCATTACAGCAGGATATCACCTTAGAAATCCACTTAAAATAAATGCTCGAAAGGAATTAAATCAAAGCTACCATGATTTACTCTACACGTTTGTAGAAAATGAAAATGCATCATCATTAAGCAGTTGTTTGTTTGGAGTTTCTGGAATTGGAAAGACTACAGCCGTGAATAAAATATTGTCGCTCTTCCCAAAAGCGTTAGTGCATAATATAGAAGGAATTGATCCCATAGTCCAAGTCCCAATTATCAAAATTGAATGTCCAAAAGATTCTTCCACAAAGGACCTATGTAGGAGTTTTTTTTATCAGCTTGATGAGATTCTTGGTACTGATTATCAATTGATATATGATCGGCCAAAAGCCACAGCTGACTCTATGGTAAACGCGATGTCCAAACTTGCCATTTCTCATCGAATTGGAATGCTAATCATCGACGAAATTCAACAGCTAGCAAATGCAAAAAAGAATGGTGCAGAGTTACTTTTAAACTTCTTTGTAAACCTCAACAATAGAGTAAGAATTCCAATACTAATTGTTGGCACTCCTGAAAGCTTAAAACTCTTTAGTAGTTCTCACAGACTTCCTAGAAGGTGGTCTGGAGAAGGCGCAAAAAAATGGCATAATTTATCAATGGATAGCGAATGGGAATTTTTCATTGAAATGCTATTTAACTATCAGTATACCAATGAAAAAGTTGCATATTCAAAAAGATGGGCAGAGTTATTTTACTACCACAGCCAAGGCATTATTGACACGGCAATTAGAATTTTTACTGAATCACAAAAGGCAGCTTTGGAAGAAAATCTCACCGCAATTAGCGAAGAAATAATTAATAATGTAGTACAAGAGTCATTCTGGCTAGAAATGCCATCCACTAAAGCTCTCCGAAGTGGTAAAATTAGCCAGATCAGTCAATTTCCCGACCTTTTCTTTCGCGATGATTTGCAGGAAAAATCATCCTCAGAAAAGATTCATAAAATGAAAATAGACGCTGCAGTTGACTCACTTATCGAATTTGGTATCCCAAAACATTTTCTAACCGAGAGTGTGAAACAATTAACAGAAAAATTTCCTCATTTTTCGGCTGAAAAAATTTCTTTAGAAATTATTCATAAATACAAAAATGAAATAGTACTTGAGGAAACTCAAAAAGAAACTCCCCAACGAAAAACTTTGAATCAATTCTCTACTCTTGATTTAAGAAATTGCGACCCAACAAAGAGCAATTTTCATGACGCATTGAGTGAACTTGGTGTCTTGGCAGATTTAGAAATGGAGGGCATACTTTTACCTTTTCATGGTTCTTAATTTTCCTAACCCATACCCAGACGAAACATTTTATAGTATAGTCGCTCGATACTATGACTCATTTGGAACAGCTGGGCCAAAAGAACACTTATACTCATTATTTTCCTCAAACCATCAGTCTGCCACCTTAGATTTCCCGAACAACCTAAAAGTCTTTGCTCAAAACACTAAATCTGAATATTACACTCCAGAGCGAATTATAAACAACCACACATTATTTCCGCTTTATAAAAGGTTTTTACGCGAAAATAGAATTCAACTAATACTTAAATACTTTTATGCAGGAGATGGAAATATCCATACAACAATAGGAGTAAATGCAGGCCTATCCAAATCATCCCGTCAACCCAGATATTGTTCGAAATGCTATGAAAATGATCTTAATAAATATGGTGAAAGTTATTTCAGAAGATCTCATCAAATTCCACTAATTGCGATTTGCACCCAACATAAAAATCAACTTGAAGAACTTTTGTTGTCACCAGAAACGCTAAATAAGCATAAATTTCTTTCGGCATCACAAATCCCACATCTGACTTCTACAAGATCTAAAGGAACATGGAATTCACAAATTCAAAAGATCGGTGAACGTATGATTAGTCTACTTGACCCAAAAGAAAAGCACTTATTTGATCTAGATATTTACTTCTACAAAAAAAAGTTTCAATCACTTGGATTCAATAAGGGAGAAAATTTTATAGATCTAAAGAAGCTATATGCGTCATTTTCAGATCGTTTTTCGCAACAAACTCTTAGAGCACTAAAAAGTGAAATCAAACCTAATGAGTCAAAATGTTGGCTAAAGTCTATTGCCAGAAAGCACAGAAAATCTTTTGACCCAATTCGCCATGTATTAATAGAAGATTTCATTTTAGCAAAGACTAAAGCAAATACCACTACTGATGAGTTCAAAAATCAAAAATGGCCCTGTTTGAATCCCGTTTGCATCAACAAATCTAAAAATGTACTGTCACTTTTCTCTGAACACTACGATCAAAAGGCTAAAAAGAGAATTTTAACGATCAAGTGTGATTGTGGATTTAGTTATACCGAAAGCAAAGATTTGGCTAACCAACCTTTTCGCAGAGTAAAAACTTATGGTCGTCTTTGGGAAGTTGAATTAAAGAAGCTTCTAAAGAAAGATATATCTATTAGAGCTATTGCAAGTCAATTGAACTGTGATAGTAAAACTGTGATCCATCATATGAAAAACACTGGAATAGATGTAAAAAAGAGAAACCCAAAAGTATTACTACTAAAAAGAAAAAAGTGGATTCAATTAAAACAAAAACATTCTGATTTGTCAATTTCAAATCTCAGGAGCCTCCAACCAGCTCTATACACACATCTCTACAAAAATGATAAAAATTGGCTTTTAACTCTCAAATATCCGAGTGGAAAAAAAAGAACTCAATATCGGGTTAATTGGAAGAGTCGCGATAAAGATTTAGGCGATCGAATTTATTCTAAGTATCACTACCTATTATCCACTGGTTACAAAAAGCGAATTAGCAAAAACATTCTCTTAAAACTCGCTAGTCATGAGCATACATATTATAAAAACCAATCCAAATTGCCTATAAGCTCAAGACTATTGTCAAAACATGAAGAATCAATTCAGGAGCACCAAATTCGAAGAGTTATGATGGCAATTGATACTATCAAAACTCAAGATCTCTCTTTAAAAGCTTGGCGTATTTATAGAATAGCAGGAATACGAAAAAAAGACATCACTGAAAAAATAGAGCGCATTGTTCTTCAAATAGTAGCTCATCAAACTGACTCAAAACTAAAAACAGCCTAATGCCCTTTGAAATATATTGTATCCCAAGTTGCAGAAAAAAAGGTAAGAATTGGTTCCTGGATGCTCATCTCATAGATTTAAAAACAAATGATCATATTCAAAAAGACTTCCCAATTGCAGAAATACCTCGATTACCGATAGGTGCAGAAATTAAGGACGACAATACCATAACAAGAAGTTCAGGCACAAAAGAGAAAATCCATTTTTCAGATTTTAGATCTGGAAAAACCATCACCATCAATGAGCTCGAAGATGAGCTATACCCATTTGAAATATCCGATGACATAAAAGATAGTACTAAACTTTTTTCTGTGAATGCAAATAACAAACCTTACATATTTTTTTGCTATGAATTATTTAGGACTTTTCTCTGCATGGACAACAGACTTATCAACTACCTGTTCCAATATGACGTTTTGGAGTCTTTCATTGATCATGAATTAATTGAAAGAAATAATGGTCATGTACATGCCACTTTGACTTTAAATGAATCCTTTCCTAAATCGTTTTTGAGGAGTAATTCTCTCCTTCAAAAATACCTGCTATTGATATATGATAAGACATTTAAAAACCTACGACATTCTACTCAGGCTGAAAAAACAGAAGTACAATGTCACTTCAATTTTTCAAAAATAGACCTCAAGAATATTACGCTAACATGTCATGTAAAACAATATGAAACTTTTAATCTCGTATATTATATAGAATCCATTGATTCAATTCTTAACTTTCCAATTGACGAATTAACGATTATTAATTCAAGTGTAAGGTCAAAAAATCATCGGCCAAATTCTGGGACATCTAAACCAAAAACATTTCCATTAAAACATGCCTCTCAACACAATACGAGCAATACAGAAAGTGGAAACCAGAGCTCTCAAGAAGAAATTTCCGTTTTACCATTAGATTATAAATTCAACAAAAAACTAAAAATTGAAAGGCTTAGACTTGATAAGAAGGAAACTAGCAACGATAACTTAATTGGATCGCCCGCAATCCCCCAAGAAATAATTGATAATCTTAATCTAAGCTTGCTACAACAGGAAAGTACAGGTGAAGGTAATTTTCTTAATCTTAATAGAGATAGAAATTTGGGTTCATTCGATTTTTCTGAAATTCCTGAAGGTCTAATTACATTTTCCAAAGCAATAAAAATTCTAGCCAGTACACTCAATAAAAATTTCACACATTGGATTGCGGAATTTGCTTCTAAATCATCCTTTAGACTCTTAAATGATAATACTAGAAAGGCAATTGTCGTTAAATTTGATATTGGCATGCCAATTTATTTCATTGAAATAGACAGTTCCGACAATCGTTTTATATCAACATTAGTATTATTCAATATCAAAACTAAAGATCATAAGAAGTTTATTCAACTCACACTGAATGAGACAGCAAATACTCACGGTAGATGGCCAGAAGAGAGTATTAGCACTATTTCTGACTACCACACAATAAGACACCCTAGAAAACGAAAATCCGATAAAAACATTGAAGTCAAACAAGACACGATGATTGAAAGAATATCTTATAAATTATTGAATATTTTCACCGTTTAGCAGAATAATAAATAATAACTTGCACAAACTTTATTATCATATACGATTAGTTTAAGCACAAACTTAATTAGCAATGTTGCACAAACTTTATTATCATGATCCACGAAAATGCACCTGCTCCTATTGGCCCTTATAGCCAGTCCGTTTTAGCAGGCAATACGCTTTATGTATCAGGACAAATAGCGCTCGTGCCTGGCACGGACAACTTGCTGCTCGACAGCATCGAAGCAGAAACCCACCAAGTAATGAAAAACATGGGAGCTATATTAAAAGAAGCCGGAGCAGACTACTCCAATGTAGTGAAGTGCTCCATCTTCGTCAGCGACATGGGCAACTTTGGAAAAATCAATGCGGTATATGGCGAGTATTTCACCAGCAATCCCCCCGCCAGAGAAACCGTGGAAGTGAGCTGCCTGCCTAAAAACGTGAATGTGGAAATTTCCTGCATCGCCATTGTATAAACTACTTCCATATATTGTTAAATTTACTGCCTAACATGCAGTTTAAGTGTTCAAATTTTTTTGTTCTTCTCGATCCTTTTCTTGAGTTGATAATTCGGACAATAAATACATTTCAACACTACTATTCAAAAACATTAAAATTTTAATAAAAGAGTTTTTGGGAAACGTGCTTGGCAAAATGGCAAAACAGGAGGAAAATGGGAGCCAAATTACCTTAATTCAAGTTGTACTTTGGATACTCTGAAGAATCCAAAAAAAAATATCCAAATTTGATTTAATGTCTGCAGATGAAATTAATAAACCTGTTGAAAATAAAACATCCTTAACTATTCAATCAGCGTATTTTTTCATTCCATCTTTAGTCTCCTTTTTGAACAATGATTTGCTCAAATGATCGGTAAACTCATTGAAAATCCTCGGTGTTACCAAATTATTATTGAACGTCATCCGTTAACGTCAAGCTTGAAATAAGTACTACAGCTTTTCTCCAAATTGAGCTGCTACAATTGCCAGATGAAAATAGTATACATCTGGCAAATTATTGCAACTCTTATACTATACCATGTTCAGGCTTATGGCCAAAACGAAATCGAACTTGGGAATGGAATCAATTACATGTCAAGCGATTCATCTTTTTTTGTGAGATTCAATTCTCGATTCCAAACCCAATATATGGGTAGATTCAACCTAAAAACCAACTCCTATCAGGATCAATTTACAATCCGTCGCTTTAGACTAAAAGCCACGGGTTACGTTTATAAACCACAACTTCAATACAAAATGGAACTCGCATTGTCTAACCGAGACCAAGGTGATTTTTTTGCGGAACACAATTATGCTGCGAGTATTGTATTAGATGCCGTTTTGAAGTGGAACTTTCATCCCAACTGGAGCTTGTGGATTGGTCAAGCAAAATTACCTGGAAACAGAGAGCGGCTCTTTTCCTCCAAATCCCTTTCCCTTCCAGACCGAAGTGTCTTGAATAGTCGATACAATATTGATCGAGATAAAGGGATATGGGTACGACATTATCACGAACTAGGCACTTTAGCATTGAGAGAAATATTCTCAATTACTTCTGGTGAGGGAAGAAATATCACTTCTGACAACTCATCAGGGTATGATTATACCTTCAGAATAGAAGTCATGCCTTTCGGGTTGTTTACCAATAAAGGTGATTATTTTGGCGCAGACCTTATACATGAAAAAACTCCAAAGTTATCAATTGGTACTACCTATGACCATAACTTTGGAACAAACCGGCAAAGAGGTCAGCTTGGCTTTTTTCTTTTTAACGATCAAGGTGATCCTCAAAGAAGTGACTTGGCCACTATTTTCGTTGATGCAATCTTCAAATACATTGGGGGAACCATTCACTACGAATATGCGAATAAGCGACTGACTAACGGAGACTATTTCGGATATTCTTCAAATGGGCAAACGATTTTGTATTTCTATACTGGATTCGCTCATAATATCCACTTTAGTTACTTGTTAACTAATAAACTCTCATTTGAATTTAGGAGTACTTTCAATAGACCAAATCAAGTTACTTCTATCGACGGAGCAAAAATTCACATAGAACATCCAGAAAATCGGTACGAATTTGGTTTGTCAAAATACTTCGTTGAGCACACCCTAAAAATCCAAGGGAGCACAATATATCGAAATCGTTGGGCCACGGATGATGAATTAATTGTCCTTCTACAAATGGAAATCGGCTTTTAAACATAAGTGAGGTTTCAATACGCTTACCCCGTTTGACCCAACAGTATATAAATCATCAAAGTTATGAAACAAAGGACGATAGATAATAGCTTAGCATATTTCCAGTGCGTCAGATCCAGCAATTCGATTTCTCCTGTGTGCAAATCCTTGTGGTTGGGGTAAAAATGAGAAACCCCAAACATGACAGCCAAATTCAGTAGAAACTCTATTCCCCAAACATGGATAAAATGTAAGTCCACTTGCAAGAAGAAAGTACATGTCAGATAGAATGCCAAACCCACAAACAAAGCCGCCTTTGCCCCCATAGCAGACACTCTAGGCATGAAGAACCCTGCAAGCATAATAGAAGCGATAGGAATAAAGAATATGCCGTTGAGCTGTTGAAGCAATTGATACAAACCTTCGGGTGCATTGGCTACCATTGGAGCTACCAGAATAGCGAATAATGCTAGAATAGTAGAGGTCCATTTACCCATCTTTACCAACTGATGATCACTGGCTTCGGAGCTGATGTGGCGCTTGAAGACATCTACACTGAATATGGTAGCGGCACTGTTGAGCACACTATTGAAAGTACTCAACACGGCACCCATCACTACCGCAGCAAAAAAACCTGCAAACCACGTAGGCATTACCTTTTTGATGAGCTCTGGATAGACTAAATCCTGATTGCTGTACAAGCCATCTCCAAAGTAGTAAAACCCAATCACACCTGGTAAGATGATAATTACCGGAACGATGATTTTTAACACTCCTGTAAACAATAAGCCTTTTTGGGCCTCAACCAGATTTTTTGCCCCCAATGCCCGCTGAATAATCGTTTGATTCATACACCAGAAATAGATTTGATTGATGATCAAACCAGTGAATAACGTTTCGAAAGGCATGACAGAGCCTTTCGTGCCTATCACATTAAATTTTTCAGGTACAGCACGGTACACTTTACCTAACCCCTCGAACATATTGCCATCTCCAATGCTGATCAGTGCCAAAACAGGGATGGCTACTCCGCCAATCAAAAGTCCGTAACCATTAATCGTATCCGATACAGCAACAGCTTTTAATCCTCCAAAAATGGCATAAATAGAACCGATGATTCCAACTACGACCACTGTAATCCATAACCCTTCGGACTGTGAAACACCCAGCACTTCAGATACATTGAAGATGCTTTCAAGGTTGATCGCACCAGTATAAAGTACGATAGGCAAAAGCGTAACAACGAATGAAATAATCAGGAACAACGCTACTAAGGTTCGTGTAGTGCCATCAAATCTATTCTCTAAATACTGAGGAATCGTGGTCAATCCCATTTTCAAATACTTCGGTACAAAATAGATCGCGGCGCCAACTAAGGCCAATGCAGAAGTCACCTCCCAGCCAATAATGATAAATCCATTTTTGTAGGAAGAGCCATTCATACCGATCAAATGCTCGGTAGAAATATTGGTAAGCAGCATGGATCCGGCTATCACAACTCCTGTCAAGCTTCTTCCACCAAGAAAATACCCATCTTGAGAATCGAGCTGTTCGTTTCTCAATTTATACCAGGAATATAGTGCCACGAAGGTCGTGAAAGCCAGAAAAGTAATTAATGTATACATGCTGCTATTTTAAATTAATCGTTAAGTATTTCGCTGAGACGTACCACCCGGTTTTCCTTCATGGAAAGATTGGCCGCCAAGCCTATCGCCAGGGAAATCAATCCATCTTCCCCACCGACTTTTGGTTTTGTATTCGTAATCAGGCAATCCATAAATTC
This sequence comes from Reichenbachiella sp., assembly GCF_033344935.1. NCBI lineage: Bacteria > Pseudomonadati > Bacteroidota > Cytophagia > Cytophagales > Reichenbachiellaceae > Reichenbachiella > Reichenbachiella sp. Next base: position 4,699,421 of record NZ_JAWPMM010000001.1, read on the forward strand.
CTTCATTTCATTGTAATAAGACCGTATATACCTGTCCATAAAGAAATGCAAAGGCAATGACGCAGACTGGCCGTTCTGGTCATAGTAATAGTGATTGTCTGGTGTATTATTATGTGTGCCTGCCATGCCCTTCGATCCGAAAACCTCCACCCTTTGGTCATAACCATAGACCGCTTTTCGGCAATTATCGATTGTAGCAATGGCTCCATTTTCAAAAGTCAGTGTAATGACTGCCGTATCAATATCCCCAGCTTTGCCAATCTCAGGATCTGTCAGATTTCGGCCTACGGCAAATACTTCCTTAACCGGACTATCAGTCATAAACCTGGCCATATCAAAATCATGGATGGTCATGTCCAAAAACATACCTCCAGAAGTTTTGATATAAGAGATCGGAGGCGGCCCCGGATCGCGACTGGTGATCTTCACGATCTGCGGCTCTCCTACCTTGCCTTCATCTATTAAGCTTCTTATTTTCATGAAGTTCGGATCGAACCGGCGATTGAACCCGAGCATAAATTTGATACCGGTCTCTTCGACTACACTCAACACCTTTTTTACAGTTTCAAGGGACAAATCCATCGGCTTTTCGCAAAACACCTCTTTGCCTGCCCTGGCCGCAGTCATGATGTTGTCTGCGTGCTGATCGGTAGGCGAACAGATCACTACCGCCTCTACCTCCGAATCGGCAATCAGGTCATTACAATTTTTGTAGAATTTGTTTACTCCATATTGATCAGCAAACTTTTTTGATTCTTCCATTACATCAGAAATGGCTACCACTTCTACATCTGGAAATTTTAGACAGAGATTGTCCAGATGGATTTGTCCCATCCGGCCTACTCCTATGATTCCTACTTTTATCTTTTTCATTCTATTAACTTAATATGCCTTAGCCGATTTTAATTAGTTCTTTATTCTTAAATGACTGGGTAGCCCACTCGGCTATTTGTGTCGATCGCACGCCGTCCTGCACGGTTACCTCTGGCTTCCGCCCTTCCAAAATACAATCCACGAATTCCTGCATCTCATTGGCAAAAGCTTCGTGAAACCGCTCGGGAAAAGACTGGGAGCATTCCTTAGTCACCCCAGATTGATCGAACAACTCTACCAGATTTTTTTGCGGTACAGCGCCAATTCTAATTTGACCCTTGGTTCCAATAATTTCGGTTTCTACATTATAGCCATGTGGAGCAGTACGCCCTGCCAACAAGAAAGCCATACTTTCATTCTCAAACTGCATCAAAGCCGAAACATTATCGCCATCTCCATATTTGGCGTATTCATCATGTGCAAAGCAACCACCAATGGCATAGACAGATTTGGGCTCAGACTGCAAAAACCAACGAGCCAGGTCAATATCATGAACACCCATATCAATAAATTGCCCAGCACTATGCGCAGCGTATTTCAAAGCCCCTCCGATGGCTGATTCAGGGTCTACACTATACCCTCGAAATAAGATGGGACGACCAATGTACCCTTCATCAATTTTCTTTTTTGCATAGGCATATGAAGGGTCATATCGGCGCATAAAACCAAGCATGAAGACCAGGTCTTTGTGTTCAGCCACTGCTTTTTCTACTTCCAAACATTCCTGAAATGACACGCCCAACGGCTTTTCACAGAATACATGTAATCCTCTATTTAAAGCTTCCACTGTTTGAGCACCATGCAAATCGGATGAAGAAACAATGGCTACTGCATCCAAATCTGCTTTATCCAACATCTCGGTATAATCAGTAAAGCAGTTGACTGCTCCCAATTCTGCTTTGGCCCTGCCCAGTTCATCAGGCACGATGCTACATACTGCCTTTAGCTCAGCATGCTTGATTACTCTGGATATATTCTCTGCGTGCTTGAAACCCAACCGTCCCAAGCCCACCAGACCTATTCTTATTTTGTTCATATGCTTAATCGTATCGCACCCGGCCTAACAGTTTTGTATTTCTACACAGTTTAGCTAACAATCCTGTGTGAATTCTGTATCTCATTTTATCCTTACAGACCAATTCCTTTAAGATAGTCTCTATTCGCTCTGGCGCAAAATTTAGGGTCGCCCATACCTGGCAAAACATCCTGCTCTACCACAGCCCATCCGGTATAGTTTTGTTTTTCCAGCTCGGCCAACACTCCTTTGAAATCCACAGCACCTTTACCCAACTCACAAAAGATTCCATGTTTCACACTCGTGAAATAATCCCATTTATTGATCCGAGCCTGCTCCGCCACTACAGGATCAAAGTCCTTGAAATGCACATGCCAGATTCTATCCTTATATTTTTTAAGTGCGTCGATAGGGTCTCCACCACCAAAGTGATAGTGCCCTGTATCCAAACAAAGGCCTACCAAATTTTCGTCTGTGTGTTCGATAAGCATTTCCACTTCTTCTGGCGTTTCTACAAAGCCAGCGCAGTGATGGTGAAATACCGTTTCAAAACCAAAAGCTTCTTTGACGGCATAAGCAATCTGATTAGCTCCTTCAGCAAAAACCTTCCACTCTTTGTAATTCAAGCCCATGGTGGGTGTGATCCTACCAGCATTTTTGACCCTGGCATCTACTGTACCATTATCATCCGCCAACACAATTCTGGCATTTTCATATCCAGCATAATACATCAATCCAGCAATCTTCAGTGCATAAGAAATTCCCGCCACGTGACTATCTGCATTACGGAGATTGACTGGAACAAATGCACCTAAGAGATCAAGATTCCTTTCAGACAAATCCTGAAATAATTTATAAGGCTGTGTAGGTAAAAAACCCCAATCTCCCAGTTCAGTTCCTTCGTACCCAGTTTCCCTAATTTCATCAAGAACCTGAGTATAAGGCGAGGTTTTACCCTCCAAACCAAACTCAAGGATTCCCCATGAGCATGGTGCATTGGCTATCTTTATCATAGTTTTAGTTTTAAATCAATCGTTAGAATTTTCGAGACCACTCTTTCGGCCACCTTTCGATTACTACCTTGGTCTGAGTAAAAAACTCGATAGCATGTCTGCCTTGTCCGTGCAAATCACCAAAAAAGCTGTCTTTCCATCCACTGAAAGGAAACTGAGCCATAGGCGCAGCCACTCCAATGTTAATTCCAATATTGCCTGCCATAGCTTCATTTCTAAACTTGCGTGCACTGGCTCCACTGCTGGTAAACAAGCAGGCAGAATTACCATATTTACTACCATTCACAAAAGCGATAGCCTCCTCAACCGTATTCATATGAACCATACTCATCACGGGGCCAAAGATTTCTGTTTCAATGATTTCGCCATCCAGCGCCACATTTTCAAGAATAGTCGGTGCTATGAAATTTCCATTTTCAAAACCTGAAACCTTTACATCCCGGCCATCAAGCAATACGCTACCTCCCTCAGAAATGCCCTGATCTATTAGCGTTTTAATTCTTGATTGACTCTCTTTCGTAATGACCGGCCCCATGTCTACCCCAGCATCCAAACCAAAACCAGTATGCTTGCTCTTTGCACTTTCGTATAGGGCGTCGCGAATTTGATTCGATTGATCTCCCACAGTAACGATGGTAGAAGCGGCCAGACACCTTTGTCCTGCACAACCATACACGCTGTCCGAAACAATCTGTGCTGTCATATCAATATCCGCATCTGGCAGGATCACCACCGGATTTTTGGCTCCACCCTGCGCTTGTACTCGTTTACCATGCTGGGTGCCTTTAGAATAAATATATCTGGCTACATTTGTACTGCCTACGAAGCTGATCGACTTCACCAGACTATGCTCCAATAAGGCGTCTACCGTTTCCTTACCTCCATGTACCATATTTATCAAACCTTCTGGTAAATCCAATTGATCTATGAGCTTAAAAATTTTGGTCATTGTCAAAGGCACTTTTTCTGACGGCTTCACGATCATGGCATTACCACACGCAATGGCATAGGGTAAAAACCAAAAAGTGATCATCCCTGGAAAATTGAAAGGTGCAATGCAAGCGGTGACACCCAGAGGCTGGCGAATCATAAATTCATCCACTCCTCTGGCAATGTCTTCCGAAAATTCGGTTTGGATGAGCATAGGTGTACCACAAGCAGTCTCCACATTTTCAATGGCTCGCTGCAATTCTCCTTTTGATTCTGCCAGCGTTTTACCAGACTCCAATGTGATAGTTTCGGCGAGGTCATCCAGATTCTCCTCCAGCAATCGCTTGAGTTCGAAAAGCGGCTGCACCCTACGCATGACAGGTACATTTTTCCACTCCAGATAAGCCTTTTGGGCAGCTGTAACCGCATGCTCTACATCTTTGACTGAAGCTGACCCAGCGGGCACCTTGGCCAATACCTCCTGCGTGGCAGGGTTGATGGCCTCCAGTACCGACTGGTTTTCACTACTAATCCATTTTTTATTTATATAGTTCTTTAAGGTTTCCATTTTCTCTATTTAGGAATTAATAATAAAATCTTTGTTTTTTCTTATGAGCGAGATAGTCATCATGCACTTTCTGCACACTTTTCATCCCTGAAACTTCCGCCACAGGCACTTCCCACCAGGCATAACCATCCACGCCGTGGTAGCGATCACATGTCGTATAAATCACTGTAGTTCGAGGTACAGACTTAGCATCTGATAGGGCTTGGTTAAGATCTTCATAAGTCTCGCATTCGATTACATGAGCGCCCAGGCTTTTCGCGTTGCCAACCAAATCGACAGGAAGGAAAGCATCCCCTTTCACTTCGTCTCCCTCTATTTTTCCCGACTTGTCATTTCTGTAAAGAAATCTGGTACCATAGCCTTCGCTACCTAATGAGCGAGACAAGGAACCAATACTCTTGTAGCCATCGTTGTTGATCAGCACAATGGTGAGTTTGTAATTTTCTTGTATAGAAGTCACAATTTCCTGCGCCAGCATCAGATAACTCCCGTCACCCACCATCACATAGATTTCCCGAGAAGGATCAGCCATTTTGGCTCCCAGCCCACCGGCTATTTCATAACCCATACAAGAATTGCCATACTCCAAATGAAAGCCCTTGCTGTTTTTGGTCTGCCAGAGTTTGTGTAAGTCGCCAGGCAAACTCCCCGCTGCGCAAAGCACTACATCATTGTCATCAGCAAATCGATTGACTGCGCCGATGATTTCTCCCTGGCTCAGTCCCTGATCATGGCGATAATCATAGACACCATTTACGATGTCATCCCATTCCTGATTATGTTTATGTACTTGCTTGCTATAAGTTGCGGACACTTCGTAATTGTCTAACGCTAAATCAATCTCTTCTAAAATGACCTTTGCGTCTCCCACCAGCATCAGACCACCATGCTTGGCTGAGTCAAATGCGGAAATATTGATATTGATAAAATTGACGTTCTTATTTTGAAAAGCTGTTTTGGAGGCCGTGGTAAAATCACTGTATCTGGTACCAATACCAATGACCAAATCTGCTTCAGCGGCCACTTCTGCAGCTCCTTTTGTGCCAGTAGCACCTACCGCTCCGAGGTTGTTTGGATTGTTGTATTTAAGTGCTCCTTTTCCGGCAAAGGTCTCAGCAACAGGCATACCAGTTTTTTCAACCAATTCCTCCAGCACGTCCAAAGCCTCACTGTAGTGGGCACCCCCTCCTGCAACAATCAAAGGCTTTTTGCTTTGGCGAATCATGGAAATAGCCCGATCCAGCAGTCCTTTATCTGGCCTTGGCCGTTGAACCATCCATACTCGCTTTTGAAACAATCTTTCGGGAAAGTCATATGCTTCGGCCTGCACATCCTGAGGCAGCGAAAGCGTAACCGCTCCGGTATCGCTCGGAGAAGTCAGTACTCGCATTACCTCCGGCAATGCCATCAGTAATTGCTCTGGGCGATTGATTCGATCCCAATATTTAGAAATAGGTTTGAAGCAGTCATTAACAGAAACGTCCTGCGACCCTTCAGACTCTAATTGCTGTAATACCGGCGAAACTTGTCGTCCTGAAAATATATCTCCAGGAAGCAGCAAAACAGGCAACCTGTTGATAGTAGCACCAGCGGCTGCCGTAATCATATTAGTGGCGCCTGGGCCAATGGACGTAGTACAGATAAAAGTGCTCAGGCGATTCTTCATTTTGGCATAGGCCGCAGCGGTATGCACCATGGACTGCTCGTTGCGACATTGGTAGTACTTCAGCTCATTTTGCTGCTGAAGTGCCTGCCCAATACCAGCTACATTGCCATGACCAAAAATTCCAAAACATCCTGCAAAAAATCTGTGCTCTACTCCGTCGCGCGCTACATATTGATTACTCAAAAATTTGATGACCGCCTGGGCCGCTGTTAGTCTTACTGTTTTCATGTTAAAACCCTCCTCTCGCTTCTATAAATTTCATTGACTCCTCCAGCGTGGGCATGAAGTTGGCACAACCGGGCTGCAATACTACCTGCGCTCCGCTGGCATTGCCCATTCGGCAAGCCTTGTATAAGTCCCAGCCATTCAGATAGCCATAGATAAATCCACTGGCAAATGCATCGCCAGCCCCCAGTACATTAAGTACCTCGACTGGAAAACCAGGCACTATTTCCTCTTCGCAATCTGCTTGGTGAATAGTCACTCCTTCTGGTCCGCTTTTTACGATAAGGGTCTCTACACCTAGTTTTAATATTTCTTGAATAGCTGCATCCAGATCACCTGTGATTTCCGGAGCAGATATCTGCTGATCTGAAATACTAACCTGCTCTTTGGAGTGTAGCATGGTAGCCAATATTTCTTCTTCAGTGCCGATGGCAATTTTGACATGAGGGAGAATGGATCTTGTAGTAATCCCAAAAGATCGAATATCCTTCCATTGATCCGCTCGAAAATCTAAATCCAACAAAATAGGAACATCATTTTCATGAGCAATTTCAACCGCGTGCAATACCGCGCTTCTACTAGGCTCCATGTTCAAGGCCGTACCTGAGATTTCCAACAATCTGCAGTTTTCGATATGTGCCTGCTCTACATGATCCATGGTCAGCTGGCTATCAGCACAGTTGTCTCTATAAAAAACTAAAGGGAATTTATTGGGTGGTTGGATACCCAACACCACCGCACTGCTTCTGGCGTGGGCGAGTTTAGGAATGTAATCGACGTTGACTTGCTCCTTAGTTAAGAAGTTAAGAATGAAATCCCCAATCTTGTCGGTACCAACCGCGGTCAATAAAGCCGAATTAAGGCCCAAACGTTTGCAGCCTACGGCAATATTCAAAGGCGAGCCGCCCACATAGGCATCAAATCCTTTGATGTCCTCAAAATCAGCACCAACATTTTGTGAGTAGAGATCTATAGAAGACCTACCCATAGTTATTACATCTATTGGTTTGTTTGTATTGTTCATTTCCATATCATTTAGCTGAAACCATTGGAATGCGAGCATCCTTGCCAGACCAGGAGTCATAAATCCATTCGTGATCTGGGTCATTAGTACAAGCCAGAGACTGATCGCTTCCAGTCAAGAAATTGAGGTAGTAGACATTGTAGCCGTGACCAGCCACCACAGGATGGTAACCCTTTGGCACCAGCACCACGTCATTCTCTCTGGCTACGGCGATTTCATCCAGTCTCCTGTCTCCGGTATATATTTGCTGAATGGCATAGCCCTGGGGTTTATCTATTTTGTAGAAATAGGTTTCTTCGAGACGGGCCTCTTTTACCTTTCCATTTTCATCCAATATGCGCTCATCATGTTTGTGCGCAGGAAATGAACTCCAATTGCCTGAAGGCGTGTACACTTCTACTGAAACCAATCGCTGTGAACCGAATCCAGGCTCTATCAAAGAGTTGATTTGACGAGTAGCATTGTCGCCTCCACGAATTTCTATAGCCGCCTCGTCCGGCGTTTTGAAACGAGCAGGAAAATCTTCCGTCGCCTCGCACCACCCCAAAGCCAGATCCAATATTTCGGACTCGGCTATCAATTCAAACTCCGTATTTCGAGGCAGATATAACGTATGAGCAATGCCATCAAAAACACTCTTCCTTCCATTCACTGTTTTCCATCTTCCATGATTGGTCTTGATAGAATAATTGCCTGAAAGCAAAATAATGCCATATTCGTTGTCTCCAGTAAATCCTTTCCAAACCTCACCTTGTTTTAATAATCGTGCATTGAAATTGAGATATTGCCAATCGGCCTCTTTCGCCAAAACTTCCTGGTAAATACCACTTTGTTTGAGTGGCTTTACCAGCAATGGATATTTTTTGTCTCTGTTCACTTCTCTATGCTTTTAATTAAAAATCTTTGTTTCTACCTGTGGCTCCAAGCAGATCGAACTTGCTCGCCAAAAAGTCTCGCTGCTCTTCGATGTAAACTTTACCCGGAACGATGGGATCGAACTGCTCTGGATTCCTATGAAAAAATTCGCGGTGTACACGGGTCCAAATCAGGCGGGTATCTGTGGCGATATTCACCTTGCAAATGCCGTATTGAATCGATGCCTTCAATTCCTCAGGATCTACTCCCTTGGCATTGGTATTGAGTTTTCCACCGTACTTATTAATGGCTTCAATTTCCACCTCATTCACAGCCGAACCGCCATGTAAAACCAAGGGAAAGCCGGGTAATCTTTCCTGTATTTCTTTTAGGATATCGAATTGTAATCCCTGACCTCCAGAAAATTTATACGCCCCATGACTGGTCCCCACTGCTATAGCGAGACTATCGCATTGGGTTTGATTCACAAATTCTACTACGTCGTCTGGATTGGTGTATTTGGCGTGTTTCTCTTCTATTGAGATATTGTCTTCCACCCCACTCAACACGCCCAATTCTGCTTCTACAGATATATTAGACAAATGAGCAGCCTCCACAATCGGCTTTGTTCGTGCTACGTTGCGATCGAAATCCTCATGACTTGCATCGATCATCACAGAAGTATATTTCCCAGAAGCAATGGCATCCATCGCATGATCCTCCACACCGTGATCGAGATGTACTGCATATACCGTTTCCGGATATATCCGAGCCGCAGCATCTATCATCGCCAGTAGCATGTCTGCCTCTGCATAATTTCTTGCCACAGGAGTCGTCTGTACTATAAATGGCGCCTGACATTTCTGTGCAGCAGAAAACAAACCCAGCACCTGTTCCATTGTGAAAACATTAACCGCAGCGATGGCATACTTGCCATAGCATTTCTCAAATAGCTGACCCGTTGTTAGTTTCATTCTATTGTACTTTTCTAATTGATCGAACGCTTCAAAAGATGACTTTTTCAAGCCAATTTCTTTTCGATCGTTTCTTCAATTTGAGAGAAAATATTTGAATAAATAAGCTATTCGCTGAAATGTTTTATGCAAAGGTTTGCATAGTTATCATGCAAACCTTTGCAATCTGTAGCAAATCTGAATTGTACTATTTCGGTAATAATTCCTAAATAATTTGAGTTGATCAAAGAAGAGAAAATCTTAGCTCTTTTGGACTCGATTAACATCCACTCAGCGTCATCCGAAAGGGGCGCTGGGTCTGCTCGCCTTGTTCCTCAGAGTTCTCTTCGAGTAACTCTCAGGGGTTGGAAATAACTCTGAGAGATTGGAGATGAATTAGATTTTTCCTCGGTTCGAAGATTCTCGTACGATCAATTCCGGTTTCAGAATTTCTTGTCTGAAATTGGAGTTATGGTCTGACTTGCCGATGGAGGCCAGCAGAATCCGAGCCGCCAACATGCCCATTTCGTACACTGGTTGGTCTATCGTGGATAAGGTCGGAGACGAAAACTTGGCATACGGATCGTTGTCAAATCCAATCAATGCCACCTCATCAGGGACCTTGACATCCCTTTCCCGAAGTACGGAAAGAGCACCAATCGCAATAGCATCATTCACAGCGAATATACCATCGGGTAGATTCGGAAGGGAAAGGAGTCTTTTAGTTGGTTCTACGCCGTCTTCCATTTGAAAGAATTTACTTTCGATCATCAGCTCTTCATCAATGGCTATTCCATGCTTCGACAAGGTGTCAATATAACCGTTCTTTCTATGCCGTGCGATTGAAAGTTGGTCAGAGCCAGCAATATGAGCGATCCGCTTGCATCCCTGACTGATCAAATGCTCCACTGCCTGACAAGCCCCGTCATAATCATCGACCAATACTTTATTCATTTCGTACCCTTCGCAATCCCTATCAAAAACAACTACAGGTACATTGTTTTGTCTGAGCTTCTCCAGATGCGAATAGTCATTGGTATTGAAAGTACTTGAAATAAGCATCCCATCTACCCGGCTGGACAGGAAAGTTTCTATGCCTTTGAGTTCTGTTTCATAAGACTCATTGGACTGGCTAATGATCACATGCTGACCTTCCGGCTCCAGCACATCCTGAATGCCACAAATGATAGAAGAGAAAAAATAGCTGGTGATTTCGGGTACTATGATCCCAATGTTGTTGGTCTTGCGATACAACAAACTAAGTGCTAAAGTATTGGGCTGGTAACCTAGTTTTTTAGCCAATTCCTGAACCATTATTTTCGTTTCTTGCTTGATAGCAGGGTGATCACGTAAGGCACGAGAGACTGTAGAGGGAGATATTTTCAACTCCTTGGCCAGGTCTATAATTGTCACCGAATTACTCATTTTTTCATCTTCTGAATCAGTAGTAAATATACTCAAACAAGGGTCAAATATCAGGTTAGGAACGAACTCATATCTAACTGAATTTCAACTCTTAATTACAAAAAATAAACCATTGGATTAGTTAGTTTTGCAACTTTCATTTTGATGGATAATAGAGCGGCATGGCAAAAATTTGTACGATAGGTCATATCACAAAAGACAGAGTAATCACGAGAGAATCAGAAAGGTACATGCCTGGTGGAACAGCATTTTATTTTAGCAAAGCGCTGAACCAATTGGACAATGACTTTGAGCTAATCACTGCCGTAGGTAGTGAAGAAAAAAATGTATTAAAACAGCTGGCTGATGAAGGAATTTCGATCGTTGCGCTAGAAAGCGACCATACTGTCTTTTTTGAAAATATCTATGGTGAAAATCAGGATAATAGAGAGCAAAATGTATTAGCGAAAGCATCACCATTTACTACAATGAACCTACCAAAAGTAGACGCAGATTATTTCCATTTGGGACCATTATTGAATGATGACATTTCATTAGACTCTATTAAACACCTGGCGACAAAAGGCAAAGTATCTTTGGACATTCAGGGTTTTTTGAGATACACCAAAAACCAGGAAGTGCTACACGCTGACTGGAAGGATAAAAAAGAAGGGCTCGCTTATATTCACACACTAAAAGCCAATGAATCAGAAACACGAATCATTTCCGGCAAGGAAGATTTTGAAGAAGCCGCTTATGTGCTAGCTGATTTAGGCGTGAAAGAAGTAATTATCACATTGGGTAGTCATGGTTCGATGATTTATGCGGATGGGGAATTTCACAAAATCCCGGCTTATGCCCCCAAGGCTATTGTAGATGCCACTGGATGTGGAGATACATATATGGCTGGTTACCTCCACAAAAGACAAAGTGGTGCTTCTATCTCGGAAGCGGGTAATTTTGGAGCAGCCATGGCGACCATCAATATTCAGTCTTTTGGCCCATTTAGTGCCAATGTAAGTGAGGTAGAAAGCCTGATCTCTCTGGCGGAAATCCTCGACTAACTCCTCACCTCACTAACTGCAGGTTTTATTTTAAAATTTCCAATATCGGCTGACCAGTAGCGGCGTCTGGAAGTTTGATATCCAATAAAAAAGCTAAAGTAGGGGCTATCTCCGTGATCGCATGATATTGATAAGAATATCCTTGTGGGATGTTCCAACCATACCACAACAATGGCACATGCGTATCGTAAGTAAACCCGCTACCATGAGTGGTCCCAGCCTCTTTATGTTCAATGTATGTAGGTTGATACAGCACCGTAATATCGCCTGAGCGATGCCAATGATATCCTCGCTGTACCATGGCTTTTTGATCTTCAGCAAAACTAAGTCTTCTCAAATCTTCAGCTAGCAAAATATCACTTACTTCAGCAAGATCAGCCAAAAAATCATATGATGTAGTCACCACTTCTGTTTTATTAAGCTTGTTGGATTGAATGAGCTCATCATTCAAATAAAGTTGACCGTCAGAGAAATGCTCAACTAATCCCTCGAATCCAAACTGATTTTTAAGCAATTGATTCAAATCCTTTGATATTTGAGGCTCGTTGTAAAAACCAGATATCATTCCTTTTGATTTCAAGAAGTCTGGATTTTCTGCAACGGCATGGTCAGCCGTTAGGAAGACCAAATAATTGCCCTTGCCAACCTGTACATCGAGTTTGGAAAATATCTCCGCCAAATCTCTATCCAACTTCAGATAAGTATCCTGAATTTCAACCGATTGCGGTCCAAATGCATGTCCTACCTTGTCAGTACTTGAAAAACTAATCGCCAAAAAATCTGTTTCATCGTGAGTACCTATTTCCTCATTAATAATAGCCTCTAATGCCAATTCTTTCAGAATCGTATTACCAAATGGGGTTTCCAAGAGTAAATCATATTTCTCTTCCTCTGGCCATTGAGAAAGGTGGTACGGCAAAACTGATTTGGTTGACCCTTGGAAAATCTCTTCGAAAGGAGCGTCATCAGGTCCGCTGGCTTTATACTCTTCAACTGGCAGCAAAGTCTCCCACTTTCCAGACAGATATTGATCAGCCAACTTTCTCTGGTTAAATTTTTTCACCCAAGAGGGTAGTTTGTCGGCGTAGTAAGTACTGGTCACGAAGTTGCCATTATCGCCATCATACCAATAAGCCCCATCAGGCATATGCCCACCTGGTAAAATAGCTCCTCTGTTTTTGATCGATATGGAAACTACTTTAGACCTACTTTGTGTAGACAATTTCAATTGATCGGTAATAGTAGGAGCTAGTAGGTGGCGCGGCGAAAACTCACCTTTATCCGATTTGGATCCCACTGTTTGTACCTCAAAATCATCTACACAATTGATCTCAGCGTTTGTTTTCGGATTATACCATTCATTTAATATGATCCCGTGGTCTTTAGGAGTTGTACCCGTATATATTGAAGCATGACCTGGTCCAGTCTTGGTAGGTATATAATTGTAATGCGCATTTTTCAGCATAAAACCTTCGCTCATCAATCTCTTGAATCCGCCTTCGCTAAAGTGTTCGTTGTAGCGATACAAATACTCTTGTCTCATCTGATCCACCACTATCCCAACTACTAGCTTGGGCTTATTTTGAGATTGAGCAAATACATTAACCCCAATCGCAAAAATGATGATCATCATGATCATCATTTTGCACTTCATTTTCACACTAAACATCAAGAATTGATTATATCTATTTTGAACCTAAATCTTTCCCGGCAATATCTCTCCAATCATAAATATGAAAGGTTTTGTCTGTAGACATGGCTACAAAAATTCCGCTCGGAAATTCTTCACCAAGGTTAGCTGATGTCACGTCCGATCCATCACTTTCAAGTGTCATTACTTCTACTGCTTTAATTCGTCGATGGTCGTGCACATTGCCTGCTGTACCTTCTCGAGGATAGATATTGAACGTACCCACCTGCTGATCAGAGACTAAAATGTAGCCGGTTTTGTCATCGTATTTGTAAATACTAATCCCTTCTATATCTCTCCCAAAATCCTCCTGACCAAAGAGTGCCAGTTCATCGTTTCCTTTGGCCGGGTCGGCATAATACTTTCTTATTCCAAAGTCCTCATCGGAATAATAAACATATCCCAACTCGTTGTCTACTGCTATAGCTTCTATCTCCTTAACCCCGCTGTATTGTCCGAATGCTCTTACTTTGGTCAGTTTCACATTTCCATCGCCAGCGTCTTCAACTTTGTACTGCCACAGATATCCATCCGATGGACCATCCTTTCTGCCCACTATGGCATACAGTGTAGCATCGGGAGCCGTATAAAAGGCAACACCCATAGGTCCCTTCTCTTCTTCACCTTCAAACACCAGGATGCCGCCATTATCAACCGGTTGCAAATCAGGAAAGCTGAATATCCTCACCTGATCATTCTCTCTCTCTGTAGTAATTACTAAATCAGTAGATTTGTCTCCTATTTTAAAACTGTAGGCCAGGTCAACATTATTGGGTCTGCCTAAACCCAGAGCCTTATTTACTATCTTACCGTGAAGATCGTATACATACAATCCACCTCCTACTTCCTTATCAGTTCCTATAATCAAGCTTTGAGAAGGATCTTTAGCATTAATCCAAATAGCCGGATCGTCAGTATCATAGACTACTGGTTCAGTAACATATTTTGGCTGAATGGCATTTTTGGTATGTTCTGGAAGTCCATCTGGTGCAATGATCAAATCATCGCCAGCGATGTCCTCCCAAGCGTAGAGTTGAAATGTCTTATTGTCTGACATGGCTACAAAAAGTCCACGAGGAAACAAATCACCTAGTGAAGCATTCGTCACTTCAGATCCATCACTTTCATTGGTAGACACGTCTATCACCTTGACCAGTTGATGGTCGTGTGGGTTGGTTTTAGTACCTGCTCTATTGAATAGTTGAAATTTGTTGGCCTGCTGGTCGGATACTATGATATAGCCTGTACCAATATCAGTTTTATATATACTAATCCCTTCATGATCACTTGCAAACCCTTCGGTAGCGAATAATGCCAGTTGCTCGTTGCCCATATCAGGATCTGCATGATATTTTCTCACACCAATGGCCTCATCTGAATAATATACGTAGCCATGCTCATCATCCACAGCTATGGCTTCAATTTCAAATTTACCACTGTACTGACCAAAAGTTCTGACTTTTTCGGCACCTATAGTTCCGTCTTCATTTCCCGTCAACTTATATTGCCAAAGGTAATTATCTGCAGGGCCAGACTTTCTACTCACTATGGCAAAAATGGCATCATCAGACTCTCGTTTATAGAGCGAAATACCCATAGGCGCGCGGTCGGCTTCACCTACAAAAACTTCTATTCCTTCATTGTCAATTGCCTTCATATCAGGGACAGAAAATATTCTGATTTTATTGGTCAGGCGCTCAGTCAATACGGCAATGTGTATCTCAGTACCATCCTCAAATTCAAACTCTTCAATATCAACATTGTTTGGACGCTTAAGGCCTCTTACGACCTTATCTTCGATAATATTTCCTTTAATATCGAATACATATAGTGCTCCATCTTCATTTTTATCTGTGCCTAATATCAAACTAGCTTCCGGCTGATCTTCATTCACCCAAATGGCTGGATCATCGGTGTCATATTTTACTGGTTGGGTTACTATTTTAGGAGTAAGTACATTGGCCTTAGGTTTATTCTCACTTGCAGTACATGACAGGCTTAGAATTGCCACAATAATGCCCAGGTAAGATGTTGTCAAAAGTCTTTTCATGTCGGTATTCATTTTAAATTTTTTTTCTTAAAATGCGCCCTGTGGTATCAAAAAGAATATCATATGTTTTACTTTCCTTACTTAAATCCACTTCATAGAGCACTTGTCCGTCAGATGTATTGACAATTTCGATATCGACAATTTCATATTCTGAAAATTTGACCTGAAGAACCTGAAGAACAGCTTCACTTAGCTCGCTTACAGCAATCTCCGTTTCGGTTTCCATCCAATTGCCATCGAAATCGAAATAAGAGGTGACTTTGTCTTTGTCTTTCAATTTGTAATAGACTTTGTAGATGTCTCCATCATTGACCCAGCGAATACTGTAGGCCGATGGTTCAATTTCCAAAAACTTTCTTTTCACCGAATCTGGTACGCTGTCAGCTGTGCAGGAGACCAGGCAGATGAGTAGCCATTTCCAAATTGATTTTACTCTTAATTCAATCATCTGATAAGACAATATTAGGTGCTAAATCTGTAGTTAATCTGTATTGAAATTTAATTTGAATTGATGCATATCTTGTTCATACGAGTATCTAATGGGTACACTATATGACTCACATATTTTCTTAACAATAGCTAAACCCAATCCCAGTGAATCTGAATTTTCTTTTTGAAATCTTTCAAACATTTGAAAGTTTTGAGTTTTGATTTTTTCACCGGAATTTAAAAACCTTACACTTCCATCAGAAGCAATCACTTCTATCTTTCCTCCTTCAGGTGTATGTTTAATAGCATTTCTCAACAAGTTGCTGATGAGTATTTGAGCTAGGTTAGAATTCATCTGTACTATGTTTGCCCCGCTTAAATCTACACGTATGGATATTTTTTTCAAACTCATCATTTCTTGATAATCTTTTAGATTGTTATCAATGATTGAGTGAATATCTAAATCTTCTTCGGCTACATATTGATGATTTTCAATTTTAGCTAAAAGAAGCAATCCCTGATTCAATTTGGAGAGTTTGACTGTGGCATCATAAATTGCTTTGATAAAAGAGAATTGATGCTCATTCAGATTGTCTGACTGCATGAGCATTTCAGTTTTACTCTTGATAATGGCCAGGGGCGTTTGTATTTCATGCGAGGCATTTTCAGTAAATTCCTTCAGGTTTAGAAAATCCCTCCTTATCCTGTCTGTCATCCTGGATAAAATACTATTGAGTTGAAGAAACTCCACCGTACTTGTCTCCCTAAAATTTATTTTTTCCGATCTCCCTAAGTCATAATTTTGAAGCCTTAGAAGTGTATCCTTAAAAGGTCTCCAAAGATTTCTTGAAACTAGCAGGTTTAGACTAATGAGAGCAACCAGCAACCCTACGAACACATAAAACATATCAAGGAAAATTTCAGTTACCAGCAATCTTGTCTCAATCAATGATTTCGATATCACAATATGATAATGCTGCTTGCCTATTCTCCTGTTGACCGTAAGTTGTAAGTAGGGCTGGTATTTGTCGTCAATGATGTCATATATCAAGGTATCAACGAAAATGAGTTGATCTATTTTTGCAGTTTCAGGGATTAAAGAGACCTTTTGCTCGTAGTTGTTCAAGCTAGAAAGTGGCTCTCCATTTACGATTTGTGTAGTAGCAATTTCTTCTCGATTGATAAGGAAATTTTCAATATCTTCTCTGATGAGTTTTTCTGTATTAACGTAAATCAAAAGTCCTCCAATCCCAAAAAAAATCAGGGCAACGAGAAGATAATACATCGTGGCTTTTGCGAGTAATTTCAATCTGCCTCAAATTTATATCCCAATCCATAAACAGATTTAAGATAATCATTGCCGCCAGCTTCCAGAAGCTTTTTTCTTAGGTTTTTGATATGTGTATAAATAAAGTCGAAAGAATCGAACATGTCCGAATCGTCCCCCCATAAATGCTCAGCAATTGATTCCTTAGTTAGCACTTTGCTCTTATTGATTACCAGATATAATATGAATTCATATTCTTTGCGGGTTAGTGTAAGCTTTTTACCATGGATACTCACGTTCATCTTGTCTGTATCAATCTCAATTTCCTTATAAGACACGATACTACTTCCATCAAAATTTCTTCTTCTTAATATTGATTTTATTCTCGCATTGAGTTCTGACAGGTGAAATGGCTTTGTCATATAGTCATCCGCACCCATATCCAAACCAGCCAGTTTATCGTCCAGCGCATCCCTGGCCGTCAGTATTAACACACCAGTATCTGGCTTTTCTTTCTTCAATAACTTGAGTACTTCCAAGCCATTACCATCTGGCAGGCCTAAATCTAAAACCAGCAAGTCATAGTCGTATACAAATACCTTTTCTCTGGCTTCTGCTAATGAACTGGCTTTTTCTATTAAATACCCTTCCCCCTTCAAAAACTCTTCGAGATCGTTGAGCAGCTCAATTTCATTTTCTACAATCAGTATTTTCATACTACATTTATTATTTCCGCCAGTTAATTAATGAATTTAACAAAAATAGGTATCCCAAGTAAGCTTACTTAGGACACCTATTTATCAAACAATCAGTTTTTTTCAATTACAGTTCTATTGAGCAGGTTTCCTTTATGATTAATCACCTGCACAAGCATCCTATCTTTGGTAACCGAAACCGCCATAAAACCATGCTCTGAAATGGCATATTTGGAAAAGTCTAACATGCCTGTGGGTCTTACCTCAGACCCCGCACCAGAAATAAAATGATGCAATTTGCCTTTAGGCTTGATGTATTGCATGTCATGTTCATGACCAGCAAAATACACATCCACATTATTGCGGGTAAGCAAAGGTTCGAGGTGAGACCGAACATCTGAAGTAGCCTCTATTCGTTTTCCTCCAGAGTACATGGGGTGATGCCCTGCTACAATCAACCAACTCGATTTTGACTTTGCCTTTAGCACACTGTCAGCCCATTGTATCTGCCGTGTAGAATCCTGAGACCAAACCTGATCATACTTTTCTTCTTCATAATATTTATGCTCAAAAGGTGAAGTATCAATAAAGACAAGGCTCAATAGACCTTCATCATCCAGCTCATAGTCATAATTGAAATAGCGGCTCGGCATATTCCATCGCTGACTTTTCCAGGTATAATCTAGCTGAGCCTGTGGGTTGCCACGATAGTCGTGGTTTCCCAAGACTACATGCCAAGGAATATTCAAATGATACCCTTTATAAACATCTTCGAAAGAGTAGTTCCAATTAGGGTCATCAACACTCGCCACACCATTTGGATAAAAATTATCTCCTAGCGACATCACGAACTCGGCATCCAAAACTCTCGCTACCTCTTCCATTCTGTCAGCTACATCCTGCTGATGATACTGCCCTTTTCTACCCCAGTCTCCTATAGCAAGAAAGTGAAAGGCATCTTCCCATATTTCCAGACTATCAGTTACAATAAACTCCGATTTTTCGGATGACTTCTGAGCCTGTATCGGACTTAACCAAACAATCAAGCAAAGCAAAAGTATGTTTTTTTTCAATTTCATCTTCTACCCAAATTAAAGGTTAAATTTCAATCCAGCTCTTCCCCAAAAACCATATTGTTCGCGCTGTTTTGGTGTAGCACTTGTATTATAATACTCGATTTGATTTTCGTCTGTAATGTTGTTCAACTGAATAAAGCCTGTCAGTTTCTTATCCATGAAGCTTTGACTTAGTGAAAGATCAATTTGCCTTCGTCCGTCTATATAAACTAAATCCCCTCCATCAATCTCGCTAATGTAGCTACCATTGAAGTTGATTGAAGCTCTCGCATTAAAACCGCCTATTGCATAAGACAGAGCAAAGTTTCCAACATGCTTTGTTTGGCCTGGCAATTCAATCTCAGTAAAATCTTCTCCTTGGGCAAAATTTTCAACTTCGGCATTAGACTCAGTAAAAGTGTAATTGGCATATATTCCAATTCCTTTCAAGGCACCTGGTAGAAAAGTAAGGTTTTGCTGCCAAGCAACTTCAAAACCATAAAGGATAGCTAAATCACCATTTATAGATTGGGTAATCTCAAAATCAGTATAATCCAAAATATCACCAAGTGTTGTTTGTTGATAAATAAAATCATTCATCCTTTTGGCAAAAACCCCGCCTGACAAAAGACCAACTGTTCCAAAATATTTTTCCCCGAAAATATCAAAATTCCAAGAACCAACAGGTTTTAATGCTGGATTAGAAATCGAAGCTTCTTCATCTTCCGCAGCAATTTCCGCACCTTGAACCAAATCCTCAAAATTAGGTCTGGCATAAGATCTAGTAACAGCCGCTCTTATATTAACATTACTATTTAATGAATATTTAAAGTGTAGCATAGGAAGTAGAAATGAATAATCATTGTCTTCTATATGAGCTACGGCCTGCTCTTCATCTGCATCCCAAATTGAATTCTCATAGCGAACTTTTGTAAGTTCATATCTCAACCCTCCCAGAATCATTAGTTTCTTGATATTTATTTTCCCTTGTGCGTACCCTGCATATACATCCTCAGAAGCCTTATAAGCTTCTAAAGCAGACTCCTCAGCCAAAATTTCGTCATCAACATCAAAGTCAGACAAATTCTCATCTTGATACGCGAAATAACTGCTATGATCGGGGAAAAAACCTATCGTCTCTCCAAGGTCTCCAGCCATAAAATTGTTATCTGTGTAATTACTTTGGAAAGGAATGAGTGCTAGATCATCTGCATCGTCGTTTAATTCAAATTCACGAAATGAATCATAGCGATAAAACTTATCCTTGAATCTAGTCTTTCCTCCAAATTTAAATTCACCTATGTTTTCACCTAAAGAAAATGGCAGAGCAACATTAATTTTTGCTGTAATATTTTCGTCTTCCCCCAAAGTGGATGATTGCTCACTCTTGTCAAAGATATAGTTTTCACTCACACCAAAAGCTGAAGGACTGCCATCGTAAGTATAGTTTGTTAATTTCGGATTCAAAACATTGTCGAGATTAACACCCCAAGAGACATCTTCATCATTGGCAAATGTGATCTTATCATTGAATGGAGTCTTTTGAAATGCCTTAGAATACGAAACTTCATAATCCAACTTAAGTTTAGATGACACATGACTACCACCAAGGTTCAAACTATATACTCCTTGATCTTCCTGTCTATGTTTCAATTCTTTCCCAGTTTCAAATTCTAAAGTTCCTTCATCCTCTTCTGCTCCATTGTATGTTTCACGTCTTTGCTCCAACTCTTTTAGCTCACTATACAATGATCTCAAATATATTTTACTACTTGAACTTAAGTCATAATCAAGTGTAGCACTTACACCAATTCTGTCTCTATCAATTTCATAATCACCAATAATAAATTCATCAAGCCCATCGGGATGATCCCCATCCCAACCATCAAGTTCATATCTATCAGACCCCTTACGGCTCGCTGAGTAACTTCCACTGACTATATAGCCAAACTTACCTTTCGCCAGACGTTGACTTAGACTTAAACTTCCTTGACCAGCAGTTTTTTCAATTCCGTTATTGTATTCTAGTGATCCTGACCCAGAAATTTTCAATTCTTCAGAAGATGCTGTTGGTGTAACCAAATTAACAGACCCTCCTATGGCATCACCATCCATGTCAGGTGTAATTGCTTTCGTAACTTCCAATGAAGCCAGCTGAGCTGCTGGTATCGCATCCAAAGCTACAAATCGAGCACCGGCATCTGGAGATGGAATTTGCTCCCCATTTACACTAATATTAGTAAATTGAGGAGCCAGACCTCTTACCAATACAAACCGTCCATCTCCTTCATCTCTCTGAATATTAACACCCGGGACTCTTTGAAGCGATTCTGCTGCATTTTGATCTGGGAATTTTCCTATCTGATCAGCTGATACTATATTCTTTAAATTGTCAGCCGATTTTTGCTGATTCAAGGCCCTCATTTGACCTTCTAAGGTAGCAGTGATAGTAACTGCCTCCAATTCCGTCACATTTGCTCCAAGAGCTACAGTCAGTTGCTTTATCTCTCCAGATGCTATTTCAAAAGTTTCCTTTTTTGTTTCATTTCCAATAAAAGAAATCTCAAGTTCAACTGTACCAGGCTCAACAAAAATGTCAAAATTGCCTCTTACATCAGTGGCTGCCCCCGAATAGGACCCTACTATTTTAACAGTTGCACCAGGTAGAGGATCTCCTGTATTGGCATCTGTGACCACTCCTGTCACCATACCTTTTTCCTGTGCTTGGACAGATGAAAAGCATAGTGACAATAAAATTGCAAGAGCAAATTTTATTACTTTGTAATCGTTCATCATAAGTTTATAGTTTTGTTTCGAACCAAGCTAGCTTATGAATCTGAAGCAATCCTGTAGTAACGAATTTGGAGACACTTAGAACTCTTTCTGATTTTTACAATTTTCAATAGAGCTAAAAGAGCAAGTTGTTCAGAAAATCATAATCACCACCACTATTTTTAATTTTAGAGAATAATATTATTCTAACAAAAAAGGAATAGACCAAATACTTAAATACTGAGATATTTTTACTTTAATATGAAAAATGACTACCCATAGCCATAATATAATTTACCATTTGATAGCACCAGGACTATTTCAAGGTACAAGGAGAGATTTCTGCTCCTTAAAACATGGATTTGTGAGAATCGATCTGATGTATTGTGGAATATGTGGAAGCGATGTTTCTCATTTTAATGGAAATCGTCCTATTGAATATCCCTTTTCATTAGGCCATGAATTTTGCGGTAAAATCATTGAAGTCAGTAAGACGAATTCAAAATTTCAAATAGGGCAATTTGTGACATCCGATTTAAACTTTAGATGTAACGAATGTGAGTTTTGCAATAAGGGAAAATCCCATTTGTGTAATGAAAATAAAAAAGAACTCTTCTCAAATCGAGGGTTTGCTAAATATATGGATATTCATCAAGACTATCTTTTTCTAGTAGACAAGCCTATTGGCTATTTGGCAAGCTTATGCGAACCTCTCTCATGTTGCATTCATGCCATTGATATTTCAGAAATCCAGAAAAGGAATAAAGTTTTGATATTAGGAACTGGAAGTATAGGTTCTCTTTTAACCTTAGCATTCTGTGAAAAATTCTCAGAAACACCGGTTTGGTTATTTGACAAGGTTCTAACTAAATGTTTGGCACTTTCAAAGTGTTTCAAAAATGCATCTCAACTCGAGTATGTCGAACCAGAGTTTGATTTTGTATTTGATACAACAGGAACTTCTCATGGGCTGAAGTTAGCCTGCGATACGGTTAAAAAAGGAGGAAAGTTAATTGTTATGAGCCATCTTGATGAAAGTAATGATGATATTATTCACTCGACGCTTGCTAGAAAGGAAGTTAGTGTTACATTTCCATATCTTAATGGAGAAAGAAAAAACATGGAAAAGGCCATTAGTATACTGACGACAAAACTTCCAATCCACTTCAACTCCTTAATCGACATACATCCCCTACAGTCGCTTCAGGCTTGTTTTGAAAATATGACCAGAACAAAAACTAACAAAATCATAATTGACATAAATAATTCAGTCAACTGACATTTTTGATGAAATTCATAATTATAAGTTTAAAGCTTCGGTCAAAAGGATATTGAACTACTTATTTAAGTAAACCTCGACCTTTCTAAAGAATTGACTAGGGGCGCGTACACAAACGGAAAATCTACAGTCATGAACCTTTTATAGAGATTCTTAGTGTTATAGGTCAGTACTCATTTCAGAGTTAGTTAATATTTAGATTATGTTTGTACTGTAAAACCTAATAAAAGAAGTACTCAAATACAATGAAGCAAATCATTAACACCGAAAATACGCCTGCTTCTATTGGTTCATATAGCCAATCTACGCCAGCAGGGAATACCTTTTATATATCTGGACAGATTGCATGAGTGCTTGGCATGGACAATTTGCTACTTGATTGCATTGAAAAAGAAACTAACCGGGTTACGAAGAAAATGGGACCATTTTAAAAGCAGCGGGAGCAGACTACTCCAACGTAGAGAAGTACTCAATTTTTGTGAACGACATCAGAAACTTTAGTAAAATCAATGCGGTTTATTGCGAATCCTTCATCAGTAATCCTCCAGTAAGAGAAACCGTAGAAGTAAGCTGCCTGTCTAAAAATGTGAATGTGAAAATTTCCTGCATCGCCATTGTATAAACTGCTTCCAAATATTGTTAAATTTGCTGCATAACATGCAGTTTAAGTGTTCAAACTTTTTTGGTCAGACGGATCAAATAATGTTCAAACTTTTTTGGCAAAGTGTTCAAACTTTTTTGTTATGATCCACACCCCAAACGCTCCAGCCCCGATTGGTCCATACAGCCAATCTACTTTGGCCGGGAACACCTTGTACGTCTCTGGACAAATTGCTTTGGTTCCCGGAACTGATAATTTATTACTAGATAGTATCGAAGAAGAAACTCATCAAGTGATGAAAAATATGGGAGCCATATTGAAAGAGGCTGGTGCAGATTATACCCATGTCGTCAAATGCTCGATTTTCGTGAGCGACATGGGCAACTTTGGAAAAATCAACGCTGTCTACGGAGAATATTTTACCAGCAATCCTCCAGCACGAGAGACCGTAGAAGTAAGCTGTTTGCCTAAAAACGTGAATGTGGAAATTTCCTGCATCGCCGTACTATAATCTAGTCCTAAATATTGATAAATTTGCCGTGCCGGATATTCTCCGGCATATTTTTTTAGTAAACATTTGATCGATGAGTAACGAAGTAAGAGTAAGATTTGCACCTAGTCCAACAGGCGTCCTTCACATTGGAGGCGTACGTACTGCACTATACAACTATCTGTTTGCTAAAAAGAATGGTGGAAAATTTATTCTTAGAATAGAAGACACTGATCAATCTCGTTTTGTAGAAGGGGCAGAACAGTACATCAAAGACTCCTTAGCCTGGTGCGGGATAAAGATTGATGAAGGCACTGATGAGGGAGGAGATTACGCACCATACAAACAATCTGAGCGAAAGGATTTATACAAAAAATATGCTCAGCAAATGATTGATGAAGGTACCGCCTATTATGCCTTCGATACCGCTGAGGAATTGGACGAAATGCGCGAGACACTCAAAGCAGCGAAGGCTAATTCATTGAATTATAATTCGATCACTCGAAATACCATGAAGAATTCACTGACACTCCCTGAAGAGGAAGTGAAGCAACGGCTAGACTCTGGTGAGCCTTATGTGATTCGAATTAAGGTGCCTACTAAAGAAGATATTCGATTGAATGATATGATCCGTGGCTGGGTCAATGTGCATACCTCCACAATGGACGACAAGGTTTTAATGAAATCAGATGGGATGCCAACCTATCACCTGGCCAATGTGGTAGATGATTATTTAATGAAAATCACGCATGTCATTAGAGGTGAAGAGTGGTTACCTTCTGCTCCTTTGCACGTGTTGTTATACAGATATTTAGGTTGGGAAAAGGACATGCCAAAATTTGCGCATCTACCCTTACTGTTGAAACCTGATGGAAACGGCAAGCTCAGCAAGAGAGATGCTGCCAAACATGGCTTTCCAATCTTTCCTATGGAATGGAAGGCAACTGAAGAGGATGCCTCATTGAAAGGATTTAAAGAAGAGGGTTACCTAAGCGAAGCGTTTGTTAACTTCCTTGCATTATTAGGCTGGAACCCTGGAACAGAAAATGAAATTTTCAGTTTAGATGAGTTGGTCGAAGCATTCACTATAGAACGAATCAGCAAGGCAGGAGCCAAATTCGACATTGATAAGGCTATCTGGTTCAACCAGCAGTACATTAGAAATATGAAGCCATCAGATTTAGGTTCACTTCTACTAGATCAAACAAAAGCAGCGGGCATAGCCTGTGATGATTCAAAAGCATTGGCTATTGCTGAGTTGCTTCAAGAACGTATAGATTTTATTCCTGAGCTTCTTTCTAAGGGGCAATATTTTTTCACGGGGCCTACTGAATATGTCGAAAAAGTAGTTCGTAAGAAGTGGAAAGGTGAAGCGAAGGCTGTGTTTGCTACTTTCATGGAAAAAATATCTAATCAGGAGCTCACCTCAGATGACTTTCAAGCCACTTTAGAACAATCGGCCACTGAAAACGACACCAAAGTAGGCATGGTCATGCAAATACTGAGAGTAGCCATTACAGGCGAAGCAGGTGGTCCTGATCTCATGAAGATCATGGAAGTACTCGGAACAAATGAGGTAACTGATCGTATAAAAAAAGCAACTAGTGCTTTTGATCAGATAGCCAACAATGAGTAAAAAAGAGAAAAAAACACCTAAAGTCAATCCTAAATTAGAAGGGTTCGAAGTCAATATCAATTCCTTCGGGGAAATCAAGTCTTCATTGAAAATTGATGAACTCAATCAATTTCTAAATAAAAATGTTGAGGACAAAAAACTGAAAGACAGAGAGGATCTGGATGACTTGAAAAACTAATTCCTAAACTTAAACTACATCCCACATGAGAAGTCATGAAATCGACTATGAAATCAAAGGCGAAAGCATTCAAATCGTTGAAGTTGAGCTAGACCCAAGAGAAACGGTGGTAGCAGAGGCAGGTGCCATGCTATTTATGGAAGACGGGATCTCTTTCGAAACCAAGATGGGCGATGGATCCGAACCAAATCAGGGATTTTTAGGAAAATTGGTTTCGGCTGGGACAAGAGTTCTGACCGGCGAGTCACTGTTTATGACACACTTCACCAATCATGGAGCAGGTAAGAAAAAAGTGGCCTTTTCGGCTCCATATCCTGGAACGGTAATCCCTATTGATCTCCAGCAATCGCCGAATCAAGAACTCATTGTTCAAAAAGATGGATTTCTATGTGCTGCGTTAGGCACCAAAGTTTCCATTACACTCAACAAAAGATTGGGTTCAGGCTTAATCGGTGGCGAAGGATTCATCTTGCAAAAACTACAAGGTGATGGCATGGCCTTCGTACATGCAGGAGGTACGGTCATTGAAAAGCAACTTAACAACGAAACGCTAAGAATTGATACCGGCTGCGTGGTGGCATTTGAATCAACGCTGGATTTTGATATTCAATCTGCTGGGGGCCTCAAATCCATGGTATTTGGGGGTGAAGGCATGTTTTTAGCCACTATGCGTGGCACAGGCAAAGTGTGGCTCCAATCCATGCCTATCAGAAAACTGATACAAGCCATTGCACCTTACGGTAAAAATTCGTCAAAAGAAGCCTCTTCCATTTTAGGAGATTTTCTGGAGTAATATGGAGAATCCGTCATTGCCGCATTGATTTAACATACGCTGTTAAATTATCAATTCAGGCAATCTGTAGTTCATGGCACAATACCCTTGCGCGTATCTGCCTTAAAGAACAGATTCTCCGAACACTCCTTCGTCGCGAAAGTTGAAATGAAGTCTTTGCAGTCATTTCAATTCGAGTAAAAATGAAGCATATTTGCGGCACAACATGATACTCAGATAACCCTTATCAAATGACTAAAATTGGCATCCTCAAAGAAGGTAAAATTCCGATCGATCGACGTGTGGCAATCATTCCATCACAGGCCAAATTCATCAAGGAAAATTTCTCCAACCTTGAGTTAGTTTGTCAGAAAAGTGACATCAGATGCTTTTCTGATGATGACTACAGCGCAGAAGGTATAACCTTGGTGGATGCTGTAGATGACTGCGATGTCATATTTGGTGTTAAGGAGGTCCCATTAGGCAAATTGCTTCCTAATAAAACATACTTCTTCTTTTCCCACACCATCAAAAAACAAGAGTACAATCGGGAGCTACTTAATGAGGTTCTCGACAAAAACATAAGACTGATAGATTATGAAACCTTGACTGATGCCAACGGCCAGCGCATTATTGCATTCGGGCGATATGCAGGCATCGTAGGTGCATACAACGGAATCTGGTCCTTTGGAAAAAGATATAATCTCTTCAATATCAGACGAGCGCATGAGTGCTTCGATTTGGAGGATATGAAATCCGATTTCAGCAAGGTAAAACTCCCAAACATTAAAATCGTGATCACTGGGGGTGGTCGTGTAGCCAAAGGTGCTATGGAAGTTTTGCTGGGACTGAATATCCGGAAGGTTACCCCTGAAAGATTTGTCAACGAAGATTTTCAGGAGCCAGTTTTTACTCAACTGAATAGTCGAGACTACAACAAACACAAAGAAGGTAAAGAATTCACAAGATCAGAGTTTTTTGAACAGCCAGAAAATTTCGAATCGGATTTTTATCAATATGCAAAATGTGCTGACATTTTGATTGCCTGCGCCTACTGGCATCCAGCAGCACCAGTGCTCTTCACTAGAGAGGAAGCCACGCATCGAGATTTCAAAATCAACATCATCGCGGATGTAACCTGTGATATCGAGGGCTCAATTCCGTCTACTATCCGTCCGGCAACCATCGACGAACCAGTATTTGACTATGACCCAACTACGGGACAAGAGATGCCTCCATTTTCAGATGAAGGCAATATTTCTGTCATGTCGGTAGACAATTTACCTTGTGAATTACCGAGGAATGCTTCTGAGGATTTTGGGAAGGAATTGGTAAACAATGTACTTCCGTGTTTACTTGGTGATGACCCTGATAAAATAATTGAAAGAGCAACCATTGCAGAAAACGGAAAATTGACTGCTCACTATGCATATTTGCAAGATTATGCAGACGGCAAGGAGTAAAAAGTCAAATAACTAACTGCACCTATTCGAAAGTCTCTCAACTAATATATCTTTGCAATCCTTCTAACAAAAGGTAATTTATGGCTTGGTTTAATAGAAAAGACAAAGGCATCCAGACGCCTACAACAGCAAAAAAAGAAGCTCCTGACGGGCTGTGGTACAAAACCCCTAGCGGTAAAATTGTGCACATGCGAGAGCTGAAAAACAATTCATATGTAAGTCCTGAAGATGACTATCACGTAAGAATTGGCTCAAAGGAGTACTTCGAGATTTTGTTTGACAATAATGAGTTTAAGGAACTAGACGCTGAAATGACTTCAGCCGATCCTTTGAACTTTACGGATTCAAAACCTTATCCTACACGAATTGCTGCTACCCAGAAAAAATCAGGGTTAAAAGATGCAGTGAGAAGCGCAGTTGGAAAAATGCACAACAAGGATATCGTGATCGCCTGTATGGACTTTAGCTTTATTGGTGGATCTATGGGTTCAGTAGTTGGAGAAAAAATTGCTAGAGCGATTGATTACTCACTAAAGCACAAGATTCCATTTTTGATGATCTCTAAATCAGGAGGAGCAAGAATGATGGAAGCTGGATTTTCCTTGATGCAAATGGCGAAGACTTCAGCCAAGCTGGCGTTATTATCCGAAGCGAAAATTCCGTACATCTCATTATTGACAGACCCGACTACTGGAGGAGTAACTGCTTCATATGCTATGCTTGGCGACTTCAATATTGCTGAGCCTGGTGCCTTGATTGGATTTGCAGGGCCGAGAGTAATTAGAGAAACTATTGGAAAGGATTTACCGAAAGGATTCCAAAGTGCAGAGTTTGTCTTGGATCATGGCTTCCTTGATTTTATTGTAGATCGAAGAAGTTTGAAAAAGAAACTAACCACGTTATTGGAGCTACTAGAGAACTAGATTCTTAAATGACTAATAACAAAAAGGGCTTCAAGTTTTCACTTGAAGCCCTTTTTGTTTTCGCAGGAGAGTGGAGGCATCTTTCTTAGGCCTCTACTTCCACCGTTTCGGTTTGAACAGCAGAGTCTTGATTTTCCTCTTCCTCTTCTTCATGAAAGAACTTCTTCTGAAAGATGAGTATAGCAAATACCCCAACAAAAATGGAGGCATCAGCTACATTGAATACAGGCCAGAGTGACATGTACTTCCCTCCCATAAATGGAATCCAATCAGGAATATGCCCCTCCCAAATGTCTACATAAAACATATCTACCACTTGGCCATAGAACCATGGTGTAGGTGACCCTACAGGTGCATTGTCCAAGAACACACCGTAGAAAGTACTATCTATTACATTGCCTATGGCACCGCCTAAAATCATGGCAATACAAATCAGCATGCCTTTGTGTACGCCTTTGTTGATCAAAGTATATAAGTAGTAGCCAATACCAACCATGGCTACCAACCTAAACAACGTCAAGAATAATTTACCATATTCGGTGCCCAACTTCATTCCAAATGCCATACCAGGATTAGTGAGGTAATACAGTTTGAAGAAGTCACCAATAACATGAATTTGGCCCGGCATACCCATGTCCATATTGAAGTGCACCAATAGCTTCACCACCTGATCCAAAAGGATAATTCCCAAACTCAACAAATAATACTTATAATACTTCACGCTATCTCTTAATTATTTTACAACTTCTAGCTTAACCGCTACCTCAAATTCATCCATCTCTAATGCCTGACCTCCATTCAAATCAGAAACGAGATTCAATTCGTTAGCTTGTGTCTCCTGACAAATATAATCTTTAAATGAGTCGACAGAAGCTTTCACCAATTCATCTGAACTCTGTAGCTGAACTTTGATCTTATCCTGAACTTCAAGTCCATTGTCCTTTCTCAAATTCTGAATTCTATTCACCAAATCTCGAGCTACTCCTTCTTGTTTTAACTCATCGGACAACTGAATGTCTAAAGCTACAGTCAATCCATTTTCAGAAGCAACTAACCACCCTGGAATATCCTGTGAACTAATCTCAACATCTTCTAAGGTTAAATTGATTTTTTGGTCTCCTAGGTCCAACTCAAAACTGTTGTTAGCTTCCAAAGCTGCAATATCCTCTTTGGTAAAAGCTCCAATCTTTTGAGAGATGTCCTTCATCCTTGAGCCATGCTCTTTTCCTAACTTTCTGAAATTAGGCTTAATTGATTTAACCAAAATTCCCGAAGTATCATCCAAAAACTCAATGGCTTTAACGTTCACCTCATTCAAGATCAGCTCTTCCACCGCTTTCACGTGTGTAGCCGTGTCTTTGTTTAGCACAGGGATCATGATTCTAGACAATGGCTGGCGAACTTTCAATTTTTCTTTCTTCCTCAAGGAGTGAACCAAAGAAGAAATCTTCTGAGCCATTTCCATTCTGATTTCAAGAGATTCATCAATCAAATCAGGGTTCGCCAATGGATAATTAGATAAATGTACCGAATCGTGTGACTCATGTCCAGACACCGCATTCAAATCATTATACAACCGATCCATATAAAATGGTGCGATCGGAGCTGCCAACTTCGCAATGGTCTTCAAACAGGTATAAAGTGACTGATAGGCAGCCATTTTATCGTCGTTGTATTCGCCTTTCCAGAATCGTTTTCTATTCAGACGCACATACCAGTTGCTCATGTCATCGATCACAAAATCTTGAATCATTCGAGCCGCTTTGGTAGGTTCATACTCGTTGTATGCCTCATCTACCTGACCGATCAATGTGTTCAACTTACTGATAATCCAACGATCACTTTCTGTCTTTTTAGTATTGTCTACTTCGCTTTCGCTAAAACTAAAATTGTCCAGGTTAGCGTATAATGCAAAGAAGTTGTAGGTATTATAAAGGGTTCCAAAGAATCTCCGCTGCACCTCGGCTACACCCTCAATATCAAACTTCAAATTGTCCCATGGGTTGGCATTGGAGATCATGTACCAACGGGTAGCATCCGGCCCATATTTAGCCAATGTCTCAAATGGATTCACCGCATTGCCCAATCGCTTAGACATTTTGTTGCCATTCTTATCAAGCACCAAACCGTTGGCTATCACATTTTTAAACGACACTTTGTCAAATAGCATCACTGCAATAGCATGGAGCGTAAAGAACCATCCTCTGGTCTGATCCACTCCTTCTGCAATAAAATCGGCGGGGTACACATCACTTAGTCCTCCTTCTGCCTGAGTATTTGCTTTAGGGTCATCTCCCATAAAATGAAACTGTGCATAAGGCATAGCTCCAGAATCAAACCAAACATCGATCAAGTCTGGTTCGCGAGTCATTCTTTTTCCAGAATCACTTACTAACACAATGTCGTCTACATATGGCCTGTGCAAATCGAAGTCTTCACCCAACTCTTCCTCCATGAAGCCTGCGGCAATCGATTTTTTCACTTCCTCTTCAAGTTCAGCTATAGAACCAATACATTTTTGTTCTTGCCTGTCTTCCGTTACCCAGATCGGCAATGGAGTCCCCCAGTATCTTGATCTACTCAAATTCCAGTCCACTAGATTCTCCAGCCAGTTTCCAAATCGGCCACTACCTGTCGAAGCTGGCTTCCAATTGATGGTATTGTTCAACTCCACCAAACGATCCTTGTAGGCCGTGGTCTTGATAAACCAAGAATCCAACGGATAGTATAGAACCGGCTTGTCAGTTCTCCAGCAATGCGGGTAACTGTGTTCGTATTTTTCTACTTTGAAAGCTCTGTTAGCCTCTTTTAGGTGTATCGCGATCAATACATCTGTCGGCTTGAAACCGTCAGCTTTTCTTTCTTCGTCTGAATAGTATTCTTCCTTCACATATTTCCCAGCGAAGTCTGTTACTTCTGGAATGAATTTACCCTGCTTATCCACTAATGGGATATCATCTCCCTTTTCATCCTTCGCTACCACAGCTGGCACTCCTGCTGCTTTCGAAACAAAGTAATCGTCTGCTCCAAAAAGGGCTGCTGCATGTACGATACCCGTACCGTCTTCTGTGGTCACATAATCACCAGGGATCACTCTGAATGCATTGGCCTCCA
The DNA here is from genome assembly GCF_033344935.1 of Reichenbachiella sp. NCBI lineage: Bacteria > Pseudomonadati > Bacteroidota > Cytophagia > Cytophagales > Reichenbachiellaceae > Reichenbachiella > Reichenbachiella sp. Next base: position 4,731,425 of record NZ_JAWPMM010000001.1, read on the forward strand.
GATCCTCGTTAGTCACGTAAGGGAATAGTTGCTCGTATCGAATATCAAGTAAATCTGCACCTGTATATTCTGCCGCTATATTCCATGGAATAAGCTTGTCCCCTTCTTTGTAATCTTCTAGTGCTATTTCTTTCGCCTTTTCAGAAAAGTACTTTCCTACCAAGTCTTTAGCAAGGATTACAGAAATGGGCTTGAAGGTGTATTGATTGAAAGTTTGCACTTTCACATACTTGATTTTTTTACCAACGACCAAGGCACCATTCGAAGGCAGTGTCCAAGGTGTGGTCGTCCATGCCAAGAAGAATAAATCTTCCTCACCATCAAACAACTTCGCTGAAGCTTCAGATTTTTTAACCTTGAATTGAGCTACAACTGACGTGTCTTTTACATCGCGGTAAGTCCCTGGCTGATTCAGTTCGTGCGAACTCAATCCTGTTCCTGCCGCTGGTGAGAAAGGTTGTACTGTATAGCCCTTGTATAAAAGCCCTTTATCGTAAAACTTTTTAAGTAAGTGCCAAAGGCTTTCGATGTAGTCTTTTTCGAAAGTGATGTATGGATTGTCCAAATCCACCCAATAGCCCATCTTCTCAGTTAGATCATCCCATTGGTCTTTGAATTTCATCACTGCCTCTCGACACTTGGCATTGTACTCTTCTACGGAGATTTTAGAACCAATATCTTCTTTGGTAATACCGAGTTCTTTTTCAACCTGAAGTTCAACAGGAAGACCATGCGTATCCCAGCCTCCTTTTCTTTTTACCTGATAGCCCTTGAGGGTTTTGTATCTACAAAAAATATCCTTTACAGCACGAGCCATCACATGGTGAATACCAGGTGTACCATTGGCTGATGGTGGACCTTCATAAAACACAAAGGTTTCCGCGCCTTCTCTTTCGTCGACAGACTTCTGGAAAACATCATTATTCTTCCAAAACTCTAATACCTCATCTGCTACCTCAGCGTAATTGATATTCTTATATTCTTTGTAACTCAATGTTTTATTTTCTAATAAGTATTAAAAAATGATTTCTAAATAGATATGGGTTAATTAGATTCTTTTACTTCGATCATATCCAAATCGATCTCTTCATCCTCTCGTTCATCATAGAATTCTGGATATTTCTCAATAAGCGGATGGCTGTGAGTATCTCTACTGCCTTTATCAAACCTTAACAAAAGCGCCGGCAGCACAATCAAGTTAGTCAGCATGGCCATCAATAATGTAGTTGACGTCAATGCTCCTAAAGCTACTGTACCGCCAAATTCAGATGCTGCAAAAATCACAAACCCGAAGAAGAGAATGATAGATGTATAAATCATACTCGCGCCTGTCTCTCTTAGACTCTTACTAACTGCTACAGGAACAAAAAAGTTATTAGCAAATAGCTCCTGTCTGTATTTCGCCAAGAAGTGGATGGAGTCATCCACAGAAATTCCAAATGCAATACTAAAGATCAAAGCTGTGCTTGGTTTTAAAGGAATGCCAGCAAATCCCATCATACCACCAGTAATCATTAGTGGAATAATATTCGGGATTAAACACAAAATGATCATTTTGAAATTTTTGAACAACAGTGCCATGATTAGTGCAATAATGAAAAATGCAATGATCATACTGGTGATCAAATTATCGATCAAAAATTTATTGCCTTTGATGAAAAGTAATGTCGTCCCGGTGATAGAAACTTTCATTTTTGTATCACCAAATATTTCGTCAATTTTGGGTTGGATCACATCATTGACCAAGACATCCAATTTGTTTGAACCTATATCTGCAATCTTGAGTGACACACGAATTTTTTGTCCTGTGCTGTCGACAAATGCCTTTGATATTCCCTTTTGGTCTGACTCTTTTTTCAGATATCTGAAGATGAAATTCTTGTCTCGATTATTTGGCAAAGCATACTTTTCGGGATTGTCATTATAAAATGCCTGTCTGGTTGCCTTGATAAAGCTCACAACCGAGAGCGGCTGAGACACATCATCCAATGAATTAAGGAAAGTCTCAAACTCATCAATTTTTTGAAGGTTTTTTAGGCTTTGAACGCCTTTTTTCGTACCCGTATCGATAATAATTTCCAAAGGCATTACCCCGGCAAAATTGTCCTCAAAAAACTTTAGATCTTGTTTTACCTGACTTTCTTCTGGTAAATCATCGACCATATAAGATCTTGCTTCAATCTTTGATATCCCATAACCAGATAATATCACGATTATCGCAGCAGCTGCGAAAATGTAATATTTGTGGCGGTGCACCAATATATCCAGTCCGGTTAGGACTTTATCTAACGGAACAAACTCAAGGTGTTTCAAATGCCTGCTGGATGGTGGCTTCAAATAAGAAAAGACAGCCGGAATCATAATTAGACTGACCACGAATGTCGCCAATATATTGAGTCCAGCTACGATACCAAATTCTTTCAGCACCATAATATCCGTGAGGGCTAGGACCAAGAATCCAACCGCTGTGGTGAAATTGGTAATCAATGTGACAATTCCAATTTTCCTAATAATTCTCTCTAGGGCCTTTCTTTGATCACCATGATTGAAATATTCTTGATGATATTTATTCAGCATATATACTGCATTGGGAATCCCAATTACCACAATGATCGGTGGAATAAGCCCGGTGAGTAAAGTAATCTCAAAATCGAAGAGGGCAATTGTACCCATGACCCAAACGACAATCATTCCAATAATAAAAAGTGCTACTAGCACTACCTTGAATGATCTGAAAAACAAGAACAAAATGAACCCTGTCACCATTACTGAAAAGATTAGGAACATATTGAGCTCCTTCTTAATCTTAACTGTGTTGATATATCGCACAAATGGCAGTCCAGCGTATCTTAGATTGATACCGGTGTGTTCTTTGTATTGTTCGGTGACTTGAAGGATATCACCCACCACAGTATTTCGTGCCTTGGAATTCATCACTTCATTCTCAATGGTAACCAAAACCATATTGGCACCATTTTCAGCATTTAATAACTGACCGCTATAGAACTTCAAGCTTTGGCAATAGGCAATTAAACTATCCAGCACCTTCTGGTCTGAGGGCACATCAGTGAAAACATTTTCAAGTTCGAATCGATTTTCTTCTTTGTCCTTTACTAATCTTTTCAGGCTAGGCAAACTCAAGACATCCTTTACATATTTGATGCTTGCCAGCTCGTCTGTCATGTATTTCAACTTTCGAAAGTTGTCGGCTTGATACACTGCGCTATCCTTGATGCCAATAGCCAGGATGTTCCCATCCTCCCCAAATTCCTTCTTGAATGCCTTGAAATAGATCATTTCAGGATCCGTTTTGGGGACAATGTTGGCCAGACTAAATGACCATTTAACCTCCTGAGCTTTATAAGCCATGAAGCCTGTAATGCCAAAAAGTGCAAGGATCAATAAGAGCCTGTGCTTAAGTATGATTTGTGAAAGTTTATACCACATGTGCAAAAATGAATCTGCAAAGGTAAGGATTTTTACTATTTAAATAAGGTGTTGATTTATTAGTCTAACAACTCAAAATTTGCAGATGAAAATCGAATGAAATGACCTAAAAATCCTCATAAAAAAAGGAGGAACGTTCCTCCTTAAAATTTCTTCAAGTAACCTGCTAATATCAATTTTGATACTTCAAAACTGCCATTTTCAATGATTCTTTATTCGCCACAATAGTAGGGTCGGAATAGACCTTAGCAGAAAGCTCTGCTATTACTGCCTTTTTGAATCCAAGCTTCACGGCTACTTCCTCACAATACTTTACTTCACTTAGAAAAACCTCTTTATCTATTTTCATTAATTGAACTACATTGAAGAGATATTCAAATTTCTCGTCATCGGTAATTGTGCTCAATGGTGGCAGTGGTTCTGGATTTTCAAGCAATCCATTAATCTCATCTTCAGAAACACCATTTGCTTTGCCCACCATCAATATCATGTCTCTTTCGTCGTCAGCAAAGTCATTGTCAATGTTTGCTAACTTAACTAGCATGCTTAATTGTGATTTAATACTCATTATTTTGTCATGGTTATAGTAAACGCCGGTTGCATTCAAAGGTAAGAATTTTAACCAATTTGTTTATTCAAATAGATTAGATAGGTTTTTTTATTTAGTCAAACTAAAGATACATAAAATAATAGCATCTCCGTGAATGCAATAATCATATGACCGAATCAGAAGCCAATTCCTTGAGTGATCATCACGGGCTTTATTGAATAAATTAAGTGAATCTATCGGCTCTATTTGATGAATCCGATAAAAATGCCAACAAGACCCTGAAGTTGAAATACTTACATATTTAGGGTCAGTTTGCCATTAGTTTAAAAAAATGCTTTAATTTAGAAACCCAATCAGCATATTAAAAACATTATATATATTGAGTTGTGCTTTCTTTATCTATAACATCTAGACCAAGCATAACTTAAAATAATACAATATATGGGCATCATAATACCGTTGATTTTAATCGCGATAAGCTGTGTAGTTATTTGGAGAGCCGGAGATGGCTTCATGACTGCATCAGAATATATAGGTAGAAATCTTTCCGAGGGAGTACGAGGAGCATCAATTAATGCAATTGCCAGCTCTATGCCTGAAGTTTTTACTTCCTTGTTTTTCTTGTTCGTTTTGATGGATGCTGATGGCTTTGCTGGAGGTATTGGTACTACAGCTGGAAGTGCCATTTTCAATAGTATGGTTATTCCAGCAGTTTCGGTAATTGCCGTGATTGGAATTGGCTTGGCACGAAGAATCAAGGTCTCTAAAAAAGTAATGCTCAGAGACGGTATTTCTCTTATCATTACAGAAGCTATATTCCTAGTACTTATTAGTGGCTCCGTATTGGACTGGTATCATGGTCTTGTACTAATGGGTGTATATGTGATCTACATCACTTACATGTTTATGTCCATGAAAAGCAATCAAAAAAATGCTGATTCTGATGAAGTGGAGGAGGAAGAGGAAGAAGAGGAAGAAGATCGAGGAGAAGCACCTTCATTCTTTATCAGCTTGATCTCATTCAACTTAGAAGATCTTTTTATCCGAAATAATAAGGTGACAGGTAAAAATGCCTGGCCTTTGCTCATATTTTCAACCTTATCTATTGCAGCAGTATGCTATCTGTTAGTAATTGCTTGTGAGTGGATGGGCTCTGAAGTATACGAAGTGCCTTACTTAGGTTCTTACAATGGACTGGGTATCCCGTTGATGTTTGTTGCCTTAGTACTAGCCTCTGCTGCATCCAGTTTCCCTGATACCATAATTTCTATCAAAGACGCGCAGAGAGGACAATATGATGATGCTATTTCGAATGCACTTGGAAGTAACATTTTCGATGTTTGTTTCGCGCTAGGATTTCCACTATTTATCTTCTGTATACTACACGGACCGATACATATGGAACCATCTGATATCGCCATCAGCAGTGAAATTCGATTCTTATTGCTACTATTAACCATAGTGGCAGTGATTATATTTACTTCCTCACAGTATATCGGAAAGACAAAAGCCTTCCTATTATTAGGTATTTATTTTCTTTTCATTGCCTACATCATCGGAAGAAGTGCTGACAATCCAATTGCAAACTCAATTGCTGATTTTCTAGTATCTACCGTTCAGCTCATTATAGGTTGATGGCGGAAATAAAATGACCCGTCCTAAAATAGGTTGACGGTTTTTAAAAAGATTTAAGTAAAACCTGTGGATTGATATTCACAGGTTTTTTCATGTATAAAGTTAGGTGTTTTATAGTTGAGACTTAGATGAGGTCTTTGATTGTTGTAGGTATCTATTGACTCTTTGATCAGTATTTTCAATTCTTGGCCAGTATTGCATTTATGAATGAGGAACTCCCCCTTTAGGATACCATTAACTCTTTCTGCTAGTGCATTTTGATAGCAGTCATACCCATCGGTCATAGATGGGGTGATTTGATGATTACTAAGCTCAGACTGATAAAGAGTGGAGCAATATTGTAATCCTCTATCGGAATGATGAATAAGCGTTTGGGTTGTTTTTCTGTTTTTGACAGCAACTTTCAGTGCTTTGACCACGTGTTCAGCACTCATGTCATCACTGAGGTGATAGCCCATAATCTTTCTACTATATGCATCTGTGACCAAAGAGAGGTAATGGGTTCGCTCCCTGCTTTTGATGTAAGTAATATCACTGACAAAAACTTCTTCAGGGCGAACAGCTTTCCGATCCTTCAATAGGTTGGGGTATTTTCTCAACCAATGCTTACTGTTGGTAGTTTTTGTATAATTCTTCTTTGGCTTGATGAGCAGGTGTTCGGCTCTTAAATAGTTGAACAAAGCATCTCTACCCACTTTTATGTTTTGCCGGTCAAATTCACCTTTCAATGAATGGTACAGCTTCCGCGTGCCCAGTCGGGGCATTTGCATCCTTACCTTTTGGACAAGGGGTTTGATCCTGGAGAGTTCTTCTGCTCTTTGCTTAGATCTCTGTATTGATTGATAAACCGCCTGTCTACTAATCCCAAACAGTCGACAGCTACGTGAGAGACTCACGTGCTTTTCTTCTCGGATGCGCCAGATTGTTTGGGTAATCCCTTTTTTCTGATTGAAGTTCCGTGTTCTTTGTCTGAGATGTCAATCATCATATTAAGAATCTCATTCTTCAATCGCTCATCGGATAATTCACGTTCTAATCGCTTGATCTTCTGTGCTGGTGTCTCTTTTGATTTAGGTGAGGCCATAAAGTGTTGCTTCGGGTGACTCCAGTCTAATTTACCATATCTGCGTAACCAAACCAAAACTGTACTCCTTCCTTGTATACCATAAGTTTTTTGGGCTTGCTTGTAGGTCATTTCGCCTTTTTCCACTTCAGATACAACCGCCAGTTTAAAGCCCATGTTGTAGTCGCGCTGGGTACGCTTTTTCCCTCCTAAAGAACTGCGCTTCTCGTCTTTCATAAATAAGTCGTTTTTGTGTCAACTTATTTCAGGACGAGACAAAATAAAGAAATTAAAAGGCGAATCGAATGATTCGCCTTTTTTATTACCCTAGCTTGAATGTGATGGGCAAGATCATTCGGACTTTCACTGGTCGCCCTCTTTGTTTGCCTGGAGACCAATCCGGAGAATTTTTAATCACCCGAACAGCTTCTTCATCGCACCCAGCGCCAATGCCTTTGATCGCATGTACATCGGTTAGCTTACCACTCTTATCAATTACAAACTGAACATAAACCTTCCCTTCTACACCCATTCGTCGTGCTTGGTTTGGATATTTCATCTTCTTAGCTACATGCTTATAAAAAGCTATCAACCCTCCAAGAGGCTCAGGCTGAGTCTCGACGATATCGAAAACTTCTTCTGGCTCCTCAATATCAATGGGATCATCAAAAACAAGATCCTCAATAACCTCTGTTTCATCAAATTCAGCATCGATTATTACTTCGGCCTCTTCTTCAAAATCATCCTCATTGGGCACAGGCACTAAAATGGGTTGTCTTATTGGAGGGGGCGGAGGAGGCATAACAGTTGGTGGAATCTCCATAATTTCCTCAAAGTCTTCATCCACTTCTACTAGGCTCACAATTCCCCCATCTCCATAAAACCGCCATTCAAAAGCAGATATGACCAGCATCAAACTAATGGCAAGGCCTATATTGAAAAAGGTACTTCTCTTCCGTTCCAAATCGATCTTTGGATTTTTTCTTAATTCCATGATTATTGAATTTATAGTTAGCAACACGTTCACCACCTTGGTGAACCAGAATTAAGACTATCCCGGGCGAGTCTTTTTCTTTATTTATTGGGTTTTGAATTCATCAAAAATATCGACATCCTCTTGCGGCACTGGCTTTGGTTTATCCCTTATTCTTTTCACTCCAGCATACATCATAGCTCCTATGGCCAATGCTGCCAGTACGATCGCCAATATCCTAAACCAACGAGCTTTCTTGCCTTCTTTCGGTTCTTTCGGGTAAAGCCCCTTGAAATCCATATGTCTTTCAATCTGACCTTTACTCAATGCCTTTCTCCTCAATCTGATATCGTATCTAGTCATGCTTCCGCTCGTTCATTTTTTCATATCGCTTCTTCAATTTATCGAGCGATCGGTACATTTTCATCTTAACAGCACTTTCCTTTTTATCTAAGATGTATGCTATTTCTTTGAAGTTTTTATTTTCAAAAAACTTCAATTCTAAAATCCTTACCTCTTCGTCTTCCAACTCACTTATCAACTCCGTCAATACCTTTTGTTTCTGCTCAATGTCCGCATCATCTAGATCACTACAAGTCATCACCAGATTCACTTTGTGATCTTCTAAACTCAAGAGGCGTTTTTTATTGTCTCTATAGTGTTTGTTCGTCTCATTGGTAGCAATTCGATAGAGCCAGGCACCAAAAGGCACTCCTCTAAATTCAAACTTGTCCAAAGAATGCATGGCATTCATAAAAACCTTCGACGTGAGATCAGCAGCTAAATTCTCATCATCGGTTTTCCTATGGATAAACCTAAAGATCACCTCAAAATACTTTTTGTAGATAGGTTCGAAATGCCGCAAGTCTGTCTTCGCCTTAGCGATCATAACCTCTTCTTCTTCCCAATCATTACGGTTCGTATCTCTATCCAATGAATTAATCTTTGTAGGTATAATCCTGCCCTTCCGAAAAAGTCACACTTCTTGTACCAAAAATAAGTGTCTTGACAGATTAGCGTCCATAGATATGTATTAATTTCGGGTTATGAGTCAGGCACCTCCTGTAGTTGATAAGAAAAAGTACCGCACGGTTTATCTGCGTAAACGAAAGATGTTGAGCGCTAAAGATTTTGATAAAAAAAATGCGCGACTACTCTACCATTTTCATCGATTCTTTGAAAGTCATCCCTGCTCAATGATTCACTCCTTTCTTTCTATTGAAAAAAACAAGGAAGTAAACACCTGGCCATTAATAGAATGGCTCAAGGCTCGAGGCAAACAAATAATTATCTCGAAATGTAGCACAACGAGCAACGAGCTCACTCATTATCTCTTTGAGGATTACAAGCAATTGAAAGAAAGCAAATACGGAATTCCAGAGCCTCAATATGGAACTATAGTTTTACCTAAAAATTTAGATGTGGTGCTTGTACCTCTCCTGGTATTTGATAGAAATGGACAAAGAGTCGGCTATGGCGCCGGGTATTATGATCGATTTTTGGCTGAGTGCTCTTCTGATTGTATAAAAGTTGGGCTTAGTTTAGCTCCGCCATTAGACGAAATTCCATTTGTTGAGCCTCACGATATTCCTTTGGACTATTGTATCACGCCATTGGGAGTCTATGGCTTCAATTCATAAATTCGCAGTATGAGCCATGTTTTAGATGTAATTATTATAGGTGCCGGGCCAATTGGTCTGGCTTGTGGTATTGAAGCCAAGAAAAACAATCTCGATTATCAAATTTTGGAGAAAGGTTGTTTGGTCAACTCGTTATACAACTATCCAATGAACATGACGTTCTTCTCGACGTCAGATAAATTAGAAATTGGGGAAGTCCCATTCATCTCTCACAACAACAAACCAACAAGAGCTGAGGCACTTGAATATTATAGAAGAGTGACCACTTCATGGGATTTGAAAGTGAATTTGTATGAAGGAGTAAAAGAGGTAAAAAGAAGCCAGTTCTTTGAAATCATATCTAACAAAGCGACTTACGTTACAAAGAACCTAATTATAGCCACTGGATTTTACGATTTGCCATTTTTACTAAATGTACCTGGTGAGAGTCTACCAAAAGTAAAACACTACTACGACGAACCTCATCCCTACTTTGGTCAAAAAGTGATTGTGGTGGGCGCAGCCAATTCTGCTGTAGATGTCGCTCTGGAAACTTATCGAAAAGGTGCTGAAGTCACTATGGTGGTTCGAGAACCAGAAATCAATCCCAGAGTGAAATACTGGGTGAGACCTGACATTGAAAATAGAATTAAAGAATCCTCTATTACCGCTTATTTCAACTCCTCAATTACTGAAATAAGAGAAACCGAAGTAGACATCAATACACCAAATGGCTCTGAAACGTTAACCAACGATTTTGTCTTGGCTATGACAGGCTATCAGCCCAATTTCACTTTTTTGAAATCATTAGGAATAAAAATTGGCAAAGACGATATGCAAACACCAGAGCATAATCCTGAAACCATGGAAACTAACATCGAAGGCATTTACTTAGCTGGAGTGATTTGCGGTGGCCTTCAGACTAATAAATGGTTTATCGAAAATTCAAGGGTACATGCCGAGGTGATACTAGAAAGAATATCTAAAAAAGGTAATGTCTGACCAACTACCGACGCCAAGCATAGAATTACTCATTCTTCAAATTTTCTTAGGAGGCCTTACATTTTTAGGCTTGTCCTTAGGCCTCGCTTGGAAAATGAAAAGAAATAATAAATTCAGCTGGAAGACATATATCTCCATTCTCTTGAATGCTTTTGTTTTTGGAAACATGGGTGCTTTACTCATTTGGGCCTATTGGCCTTTCGCATTTGACATTATGCTGGGGCCCATACTATTGCCTGGGCTGGTCAGTTATGCGACAGTCATTCTAATTGGATTGAGATTAAGTAAATAATCAATCTCTAAACAAAACCCTTGTTTGTTGAACTTCAAAGAATTAATTATTGTTGGGAGTTAAACAAAGCAGCATTGCCAAAAATTAAAACAGCCATTACTTTCATTCTACTCGTCCTGGCTTCTGTCTGCCATGGACAAACTTGTTGTACAGGAGGCGTCCCAGTTTTAGATGCTTTTACCTTTTCAAATTTAAGCAAAGGCCAATTCGGTGCTCACCTTTTCTACAGCTACAATTACAACAATGACCTATTTTTTGATGATGAATCCATTGACAACTCACACATTTCAAGAAAAGTATCCTCTCTGTTATTACAAATGGATTACGCTTTGAATGATCAATTTGGGTTGTCAATATCTATTCCTTATTTATGGCAAAAAGAAATTGTTGATCTGTCTGTAAACAATGTAGAATATGTCAATAGAGGAATAGGAGATATTAGTGTTTGGCTGACCTATTCTAAAAAAATCAATTCTTTAAATCTCAATTCAGCCATTAGTCTAAAAACTCCAACAGGAAGTACTAACAAAGAAGGGGATAACAATCTTGCTTTCCCAATAAGTATGCAAACTGGAACTGGCTCTTACGATTTGGCGTTGATAGTACAATCAAGCTGGTATTTCGGAAAGCAAAGGAAATTTTCTTTGGAAAATCAAATGGCACTACGACTAAACTCAAAGGGTAATAAATTCAAAGCACATCCAAATTATAAATTTGGCAATCAGTACTTGATATATGCCGGTATGGGATATCACTTGTTATTGTTCAATTTAGTAACAGACCTGTTTCTGGGCGCATCCTATCAATATAGAGACCAAGACGAGTTTGACGGAGGGTTTCAAAACACCAATACAGGAGGTCACTGGGTGAATTCAAGTATTGGTATGAATGTATTTATAACTCCTGAATTCTTCTTTTCATTAAATGCGAGCGCTCCTTTGTATAGAAATTTAAATGGGTTGCAACTGAGCACAACTTCACAGTTGAGTGCTTCAATAAACATGGTGTTATGATGAATAAGATTTATGTTTTCTTGGTTTTAATATTTTCCTTTTTCTCCTGTCAAGAGGATGAACCCTCTATCACATCTGACCTAATTCTTGTCCAAGGGGTAATTAATGATGATTTTGCAGGTGAGCCAGTAGCTATTTATGCGGATGGTATAAATCAGACACTTGTAGCATTCAGTCGCGATCATTCTGAATACAACGAGCCTCTAACTCTTAGTATGTCACCCGATCTTGCACCGGCTGTTCTTCAAGATCAATTTGGCAACAATTATGATATCAATGGTAAATCACTAGGTGCTGAATTCGGAAATAATCTTGACCTCAAAAAAGTCAATTTTTTGGTTGGCTATTGGTTTATCTTCCCTGCGTTTTTTGAAAATATTACCCAGTTCAATGGGCAAGTCAGTAGTAATTCTTTAGTATCACCTTCGGAGGGTTGGTTGGTTAGCACAGACTTTATATTTGTCGGAAGCTCGAGAGATGGCATTCCCTCAATCGACGACCCAACCTTTATTCCGCTTTCAGGAAAAGAGTTTGTTGACGATCCATTTTATAGTTCACTAGGACAACACGACCTTGTGACTGTTCTGACGATTGGTAATACCAGTCATGTCTATCCTCACAAAATACTTGAATACCATGAAATCGTTAATGATCAAATTGAAGGGCAAAATATTGCATTGAGTTATTGTCCTTTGACCGGCACATCTAGAGCCTGGAAAAGTGAAGTAAAAAATGACTTTTCTGAATTTGGAGTTTCAGGACTTCTTTATAATAATAATCTCATTTTATACGATCGATCAACGGAGAGTTATTGGTCTCAAATTTTAGAAAAGTCCATATATGGGGACTGTTTGGCAGAAGAAATCAGTCCAATCCAATTGTATGAGTCCACCTTCAATAGTGTAAAACGACTTCAAGGAGATGTACAGCTTTTAAGTACTAATACCGGATTTAATTATTTATATAATCAGTCTATATATGACGATTATCGGATCTCAGAACGCGTTTCTTTTCCGATATCCAACCAAGACAATAGTCTCAAACCAAAAGAAAGGGTATTAGGTATTATTAAAGGTAAGCAAGTTAAAATCTACGCTTTTGATAATTTTAAAGATCTCTGAAATACCTTTTTGCCTCTGCTAAAACCTTTGGGGAAAGATAAATCGCTGATACCATGGTTGGAACGGCCATTAGGCCATACATCACGAAGATCAGATTTACTACACCATTCAAAGACCAGACAGAGCCAATTACAATGATGGCCACATACCAATAGTTGAATAAATGGCCATGTTCTGCACCAAATAAGTAGGAGAAACATTTCTTTCCATAATAAGCCATTCCAAATACAGTAGTAAAGGCAAAGATCAATACTGGTACGAAAAGTATGTAATGACCTACCAAAGGGATAGAACTTTCGAAAGCCTGAGCAGTCAAAGAAATACCATCGCTACCTCCGGATTGCCATACACCCGTAGAGAGTATACACAAGCCTGTCATGGTACAGACAACTAGCGTGTCTACTACAGGCCCCAACATGGCCACTAAACCCTCACGTATTGGCTCATTAGTTTTTGCTGCGCCGTGCATCATAGGTGCCGTACCTATTCCAGCTTCGTTAGAAAAAGCAGCTCTTTTGGCTCCTTCAATAATTACTGCACCAACCGCACCTCCCAGTACTGCATTGGCCGTAAAGGCATCCTCAAAAATTAAAAAGAAATTTTCTACTACTGACCTGGCGTTTATCAGCATGATCAACAGCACACTCAGACCATAGACGATCACCATGGCCGGCACCAATTTAGACGCTACATCTGCTATTCTCTTGAGCCCGCCGAATATGACCAGTGCGGTAAAGAATGTAATAACCAATCCTATTCCGACATTTACCATCAATTCGTTTGTACCCATCCATCCCATAGGTCTGAGGATCACATCTTTGGTGACCTGCACAATCTGATTGGCCTGAAAAATAGGTGTGGCACCAAACAAACCAGCAATACAAAAGAACGCTGCCAATGGCTTCCAGGCTTTAGGCATACCTTCTCTGATCACGTACATCGGTCCACCCTGAAGATCGCCTTGACTATCTTTTCCTCTGTACATGACTGCCAGTGTACAAGTGAAAAATTTAGTTGTTATACCTAGAAGAGCGCTTACCCACATCCAAAAAATAGCTCCTGGCCCCCCAGCTACTATAGCTAGGGCAACACCACTGATATTTCCCATGCCAACTGTTGCTGCTAGGTGACCCGACAAGGCCTGAAAATGACTTATTTCTCCCTTTTCCTCTTCACTATCATACTTGCCTCGAAGGACATCTATACCATGTTTGAAATACCTAAACGGAAGAAATCGAGTATATAAGGTAAAAAATAAACCTCCTCCCAATAGCAATATCAGCAACGGCATACCCCAGACGTATCCTACTGCGACGTTGAAAAAATTCTCTAAGGACTTTAATAGATCGAGCATATTTTGATATTGTAATTAGAGCATAGGAGCTAGGTGCTTCCAAACATTTTCAGCTAGAATTTCATGTCCATCAGGTGTGGGATGAATGCCGTCTTCAAGATTCAATTCTGAATTACCAGCTACTCCTTCCAGTAAGAAGGGAATTAATGGGATACCATACTTTTCTGCTAGGTCAGTATATATTTTTTGAAAATTATCAGAATAGTCCTGTCCCATATTTGGTGGAACCATCATGCCAGCTAACAATATTTTGCACTCAGGATATTTGGTTTTCACCTTTTCTATGATAGACTCCAGATTCTTTCTGGCTTCTGCTACACCTATGCCTCTCAATCCATCATTGGCTCCTAGTTCTAAGACAAAAATATCAACCGGGTTCTTCAGCACCCAATCAACCCTCGAATTACCGCTGGCAGTAGTTTCTCCACTTAAGCCAGCATTTACCGTTCGGTAATTCAGCCCTAAAGAATCCAATCTTTCTTGAATTAGCGCAGGAAATGCCTCTGACAAATCTAGTTGATACCCTGCCGTGATACTATTGCCAAAAAAGAGGATAGTTTTCTTTTGTTGCTCTGATTTTACAGCTTCTGATTTCTCAGCAGACGTCGTATTTGATTGTTCCTTTTGACTTTCTGGCTGACACGCCATAAGCAAGTACAATCCAATGAGTATGATTGACCTATTCATCCGTCGAAGATAGGAATTTATTACTAACCTTTTGAATCTACTTCAACACGCTTCCTTTCGCCGCCCACCAGAGTTTTACGTCAATAGCCAGTCGACCGGCTTTCACAGCTGGATCATTACTTATGATGCTATCCGCTTCGGCTTTAGTAGCCACATCGTAGATGACGATCCCTCTCATATCTCCGTCATCACCAAATGGACCTGCAACCAGTAATGTGCCTGTTTTTGCATTTTCACTCATGTAATTCTGATGGGCAAGTTGAATCTCCATCACTTTTGCAGAATCCAGTTCTGGTTTATCGGGAACTCTCATCAAGAACCCCATAAAATATTGCTTCATGATATATGTGGTATCTCCGTCTTGATATTCAAATTCTCGAGGTGCCTGACTGAAGCTGATTTGTGAGACAAATAATAGGAAGAGTAGTGATGTAAGTATTTTCATGGTCATACAGGTCTAATTGAATATTCAATTTACTGAAAATGATGAATTTCTTAAGAATTGTACCTAACGTAAACTTTTTCGTGATTATTCTAGTTTAGGTAAATAGCCTAATTTTGCAGGGTTCAATACAAGTGCCTCGAAATTTATTTAATTTCGCGGTGCAACATTAAAGTCAAGGAGCGTATGAGATGGATCATGAGATCGAAGATTCACAAAGCGGTAGTAACCGAAGCGAATCTCAACTATGTGGGCAGTATCACTATCGACAAAGACCTTATCGATTTGGTAGGTTTGAGAAAAGGTGAAAAAGTACAAATTGTGAGCAATACTTCCGGATCACGTTTGGAGACTTACGTTATCGAAGGCCCTAGAGGCTCAGGAGCTATATGCATGAATGGAGCTGCAGCTCATTTGATCAAAGAGGGTGAAGAAATAATCATCATGGGTTATGAATTGACCGATCAAGAAATCAAACCACAAACGATCTTAGTGGACGAGAACAACAAATTTGTACAGTGGCTGGAAGAGTCCTACGAGCTCAACCGCGACATGAATTTTAATTAACAATGGACGTCTTTCCCAAAGTTCCAAGCTTTGGAAAAGTTAATCATCAAGTCTTCTTCACTTGCATTCATAAACTTCTGGTATTAGTTTCCGTAAAATTCGGAAACATCAGATTACATGTCTACAATTCTTAAAGTCGAAGGACTTTCTAAAACTTACCAAAGCGGTTCCAAATCGCTGCAAGTGCTGCATGATATTAGCTTCTCCATACAGGCGGGAGAATCACTAGCCATCGTAGGTCCCTCCGGAAGTGGTAAAACCACCTTATTAGGACTGGCTGCCGGACTAGACCAATCTGACAAAGGCTCGGTAACCATAGACCAAATTAAACTGAACAGTCTAAGCGAAGATGAACGAGCACAAGTACGCAATGAGCATGTCGGTTTTATTTTTCAAAATTTTCAGTTGATCCCTACGTTATCTGCACTTGAAAATGTGATGGTACCCTTAGAATTGCGCGGAGACAAAAGTGCGTCTACTATTGCCCACGATTTGCTGGCTCAAGTTGGGCTTGCTGAGAGAGCTGACCACTATCCCTCCCAATTATCCGGAGGTGAGCAACAGAGAGTAGCTATTGCCAGAGCATTTTCTAACGAACCCAAAATACTTTTCGCCGATGAGCCCACTGGCAACCTAGATGAAGAAACTGGACAGAAGATCGAAGACCTGCTTTTCACACTCAATCGCGAAAAAGGTACTGCACTAGTACTTGTGACTCATGATGCAGAATTAGCAGAGAAAACTGATCATGTCATTCACCTTAAAGGTGGAAAAATGATAGAAACCACATTGAAAGCTTCTATTGCAAGCTGATATGGACAACAAGATTTCAGTACATCAGAAAAAATACTCGAGTAGCTGGTTATTCAAAATGGCCTGGCGAGACAGTCGAAGAAGTCGATCCAAACTACTTCTTTTCACGATTTCCATCGCCATTGGAATAGCTGCTTTGGTCGCCATCAATTCTTTCAAAAGAAACTTGGATGAAGAGATTCAACTTCAAGCGAAATCCCTTCTAGGTGCTGACCTTGAAATCTTTAGCAACAAACCCTTTACGCAAGAACAGTATGACCTCTTGGATTCTTTAGGTGAAGAAAGATCAAGTCAAACAAGGTTTGGATCCATGGTTTATTTCCCCAGAACAGATGGCACCAGACTTGTACAAGTGAGAGGAATTCGTGGATTTTACCCCTACTATGGCAAGATAGAAACGGAACCACATTGGGCAGCAGGAGACCTGACCAACGGACCCTACGCCTTGGTCGATGAAAAGCTCATGCTACAGTTTAATGTTGAAGTAGGTGATGAGGTTCGGATAGGCAATTTGAGTTTAGAAATTAGAGGCAAGCTTAAAAATGTTCCAGGACAAAGCGGGATTTCTACTTCCATTGCTCCCGTAGTTTATATTTCAGAAGGAAATGCATTCGCCTCTGGACTCATCAAAAAAGGAAGCAGAGTCACCTTTTCAAAGTTTTATAAGTATCCCACAGAAGCAACAGCAGACGAAGTAATAGCCACATTTGGTGATCGACTAAAAGAACTTGAGTTGAGAAGTGAAACGGTAGAGGAACGAATAAAAGATACCAGCGAAGCTTTCACCAATATGTCAGTCTTCTTGAATTTGGCTGCGTTCATTGCGTTGTTGCTGGGCAGTATTGGAGTAGCAGGCGCTGTTCATATCTACTTGAAAGAAAAAAATCAATCCGTAGCCATCCTACGATGTTTGGGGGTCAAAAGCAAGCAAGCCTTTTCCATTTATCTTATTCAGGTGCTCGGTATGGGTTTGATGGGATCGATCATTGGTACTTGCCTTGGACTTGGATTGCAGTATTATTTACCTAAACTACTAGGTGAGATCTTACCCTTCTCCTTCGAGCCTCAGATTTTTTGGATTGTCATTGTTGAAGGTGTTTTACTAGGGTTGATCATAGCTGTACTTTTTGCACTGCTGCCACTCGTAAGGCTGGGTCAAATATCACCGTTGCAATCGATAAGAGCTGTCTTTGAAACTACAGAATCCAAAATCAGCAAAGCTTCAATTATTGTATTTTCTTTGGTAGCACTTTTCTTACTTGGATTTGCCTATTTCCAAATTGGCGAATGGAAACAATCCCTGATGTTTGTGGCTGGACTTGTCGTAACTTTTGGGTTGCTAACGCTAATTGCTAAAGGTTTGATGACTTTAGCAAGAATGGTTTCATCGAAGGCGTCCTCGTTTTTGGTAAAGCAAGGCATAGCCAATCTACACAGACCAAACAACCAAAGTACTATTCTCCTGCTCACCATCGGAATTTGTGCCATATTGATTTCTACTCTTCTTTTTTCAAGATATATCCTAGTCGAACAGATTACACTTACAGGAGCCAATGAACGCCCTAACATGGTGTTGTTTGACATTCAGACCAAACAAAAAGAAGAATTGAAAACCTTGGTTATTGATTATGACCTGCCTGTTGTCCAAGATGTACCCATCGTCACTATGCGACTCAAAGAAATCAATGGGATCAATAAAAAAATGGTTGAAAAAGACACGACTATTGATATTGAAAGTTGGGTTTTTAATAGGGAATACCGAGTAACCTTTCGAGACTCTCTGATCAACTCTGAGACATTGACCAAAGGAAAACTGCAATCAAAAGTAGAATCATCTGAAGACTCTGTTTTTGTATCTGTATCTGAAGGATTCGCCGAAGGTCGTAAATGGCAAATTGGGGACGAATTGCTTTTCAATGTTCAGGGAGCAATTATCAAAACATATATAGGAAGTTTTAGAAAAGTGGATTGGCGTCGCATGCAGACCAATTTCCTTATCGTTTTCCCTACTGGCGTATTAGAGCAAGCACCACAGTTTCATGTATTGGTAACAAAAGTCGATCAATCAGATGTGTCAGCTAGATTCCAACAAGCAGTAGTGCGACTCTTTCCCAATGTATCGATTATCGATCTCGAATTGATCATCAAAACTGTGGAAGAAGTACTCAACAAAGTATCATTTGCTATCAATTTTATGGCAGCATTTAGTGTACTGACCGGCTTGATCGTTTTAGCCGGGTCAGTTGTGCTTAGCAAAACGCAACGCGTACAGGAAAGTGTACTATTGAGAACCATAGGTGCAAGGTCATACCAAATATTCTGGATCACCTTTATAGAGTATCTCGCATTGGGTGCGATTGCCTCCCTTGCTGGTCTATTTTTAGCGCATAGTTTTAGCTATTTATTAGCCGAATTTGTTTTTGAAAATGATTTTTTATTCAGCATTTATCATTCTGTTCTAATCTTTTTTTCGGTCACATTTGGCACTGTTATCATCGGATTATTCAATATCAGACCGGTATTAAAGAAAAGTCCACTTGAAATTTTGAGAAGGGAAATTTGAGGGTGGTCCTATTATTGCTTGTCTTATATGTAACTAATTCAAGAAATAATGAAACATTTCGTAGTAATCTTGATGATCATACTGCTGAGTTGTTCTGCCACTTTCCTGATGATCTAGTTGTTTTTTCGCGCTTTCTTTCAGCTTTTTCATTTAATGCAGTCCTCTATTTGCTAGTACAACACACTAGTAGTATATTACGTTAGTATTGAACAGATGACGAAGTACCTGTGATATTGACATTCAGTTGCAAGGAAAGCGAGAAGATCTGGAATGGGTTAGTTTCAAAAAAATTCCCAAGAGATATTCAGCAAACTGCTCGCCGAAAATTAGTTCACATAAATTCAGCCATTGAAATCGGCGACTTACGAACCCCTCCAGGTAACCGACTAGAAAAACTGAAGGGTGATCTAGTTCATTTTCACAGTATTCGAATCAATCAGCAATGGCGCATTATCTTTATTTGGAAAGAGGGCAATGCACATGAAGTAAGAATCGTAGATTATCATTGATATGGAAAAATTAGACAATGTACATCCTGGAGAAATTTTAGAAAAAGACTTTCTAGAGCCCTTGAATTTAACGGCCTATGCCTTGGCCAAGGCAATCGGTGTAGATCAGACCAGGATTAGCCAATTGATCAAAGGCAAACGAAGCATAACTGCGGATACTGCCATAAGATTTTCTAAAATATTTAATATGTCTCCCGAGTTTTGGCTCAATGCCCAAAGTCGATACGACTTGATGCAAGAGATGGAGCACAAAGAGAATTTTGAGAATATTCTGCCTTTAGCTACTCACTAATTCTTACTTATGATACATTTCAAACCGAAATGAAAGAGTACAATTCCCGCCATTTTGACTCTTACCAACATTGGTAATAAAAGGGCCTTCCACTATTGCAATCTTCAAGTTTCTTTTTTCCATTTCATAAATCCAGTTCTCCTTAAGGAGGTTTAATTCCGTAGTAGTTGGAGCCATAAATATTTTAGTGCCAAATGGTACATCTGAACTATAGTATCTGCTTAATCTCATTATTAATTATTTTTTTAATTCCATAACAAATATATTACATTTAGTTAATTTCTTAACATTAATGAGTAAATATACACATGAATGTAAGCCCTTACTCCCTCGTTGGTATTGTCACCGACAAGCCTTTGTAGCTTAAGTCTTCTAACTTTATGATCTTATAAATAAATATCTCGGTGAGGTTTGCTCTGCAATCCACAATTTATTTTGTAGGTCATGCCAAAGGCATCCCTTCAGAGCAAGACAAACAAGGGCAAGCATATTGTCCATCAGATACAAAAAAAGGGAAACCCGAACCGAGCCTCCCTTTTGTCAATTTGAAATAAACTTTCTTATGCAGTCACTGCGTCAGCAACTTTAGCTGTTTTTACAGTTTTGATAATTCTAGCTGCAATTTTGTAAGGATCTCCATTAGAAGCAGGTCTTCTGTCTTCCAACCATCCTTTCCATCCATTCTCTACCGTAGCGATAGGAATACGGATAGAAGCACCTCTGTCAGATACACCGTATGAGAACTTATCGATAGCCTGAGTCTCGTGAGCACCAGTCAATCTTTGATCATTCTCAGCACCGTATACTTCGATGTGCTCTTTTACGAAAGGAGCAAATGCCTCACAAATTGTAGAATAAGTTTCTTTAGATCCACATGTTCTCAAAACAGAGTTTGAGAAGTTAGCATGCATACCAGATCCGTTCCAGTCACCTTTGATTGGCTTAGGTCTCCACTCAATAGAAACACCGTACTTCTCAGCAGTTCTTTCTAGCAAGTATCTTCCAATCCAAACGTGGTCACCAGCTTCAGCAGCACCTTTAGCGAACACCTGGAATTCCCATTGTCCAGCTGCCACTTCAGCATTAATTCCTTCAACATTCACACCTGCCTCAAGGCAAAGGTCTAAATGCTCTTCGATGATTTCTCTACCGTAAGCGTTACTCGCTCCTACAGAACAGTAGTATGGTCCTTGTGGTCTTGGGTAACCAGCTTCTGGGAAACCAAGTGGCTTGCCAGTGTTGTTGTCGATCAAGAAGTACTCTTGCTCGAAACCGAACCAGAAATCGTTATCATCATCATCGATAGTCGCTCTACCGTTACTTTCGTGAGCCGCACCATCTGCATCCAACACCTCTGTCATCACGAGGAATGCATTTTTTCTGTCAGGATCTGGGAAGATCGCAACAGGCTTCAACAAACAGTCAGAAGATCCACCTTCTGCTTGCTCTGTTGAGCTACCATCGAACGACCACATTGGGCAGCTTTCTAGCTTGCCATCGAAGTTATCGACGATTTTAGTTTTGCTTCTTAGACTTTGTGTTGGCTTATATCCATCCAACCAAATGTACTCTAACTTTGCTTTTGCCATTTTACTTAAATTTTAGCTTTTACTGTTTTACTTTTATTCTATTTCACTTTGCACCTCAAAAAATCAGATGACTCAGCATCGTTTGAAAAGTTTTGCCAAGGCACCCTCGAGAGCACCCCGGCAAAAGCTAAATCTTAGATTCTTTTAGAATGCGTATACTGCTGCCAGCGTAAACGATGACAGGCTTTTTCCATATGTTGCATTGATTGGAAGTGGACTATCTGGATCTGTAAAATCAAGTCCTTCACTATCACTAGCGTATCCATCATACGACAACATATCAATTCTAAATTCTGGAATAAATGTCAGGTTCCCTACAGAATAGTTAGCTGACAAAGTCAAATCAATCACGTTTTCATCTAATGCAATAGCACCAACTCCGTCGTCCTTGAAGTACTCTCCTCTAATACCCATTGAGAAATCATCAGAGAAAGAATTCTGTAAGTAAAGTGCTGCTCCAGTGAAAGAATCTTTCGCTTTTGTAGCATTTACGCCCAAATAAATTGCATCTGTCAAATCCCATCCTGCAGTCAAGTCCACTTGATAGAAATCATCAGATAATATGGTATTCAAATAAGCACCACCAAATCCTAGCTGAGCACCAAAGGCATAATCACCAGTTGGATTAAAGTCAGTCCAGTCAGTTGGGTTCAATACCGCCAACATCAAAGAAGCATCACCTAATGCAATATCCGCCTTCAAACCTGTGTGAGAAAATGGACCATACGAGAACATATAAGAAGTAGAGTAGTTGTAGTTACCCGTTGGAGAAATTACTTCATATCCTAAGAAAGTATTGAAGTTTCCAATCGTCAACGTTACTGATTCACTTACATTCCAATAGGCATATAATTGATTCACAATGCTTGAAGAAGCCGTAGTTGAAAGAAAAACTGCGTCAGTACCTCTAGGACCAAACACGAGATCCGCTACGAATCCTGAGTTTTCTCCTTCCAATCCTAATATTACATTGGCCATACCTAAAGCAAATCCTGTTTGGTTTGCAAATGAAGTAGTAGGTGCAACTGACCCACCATCACTAGGATCATTAGTTCCTCCGCTCAATACTGCTCTGTAGTATGAGTCTACACTACCCGAGATCGACAATGCTGGTGCACTTGATTCCTCCTCTTGTGCGAAGGCATTAAATGACAGACTTAAAATTGTTACCATAACAATAGGTAGAAATTTCTTCATGATTAAATTTGTGTTTTGGTTCATAAATTTGTTATTCAGATTTGTGAGATTAAGACCTGCTGGAGCATGTTGGCAGACATGATTCCAGCAGGCATTTTTTTATATTATTCGTCGTAAACGATGGTATATCCTCTGATACCGTGCTCGTGTGTATCAAGGCCTTCCGTTTCGTGTTGTTCTGACACCCTCACTCCAATAGTTTTCTTCAATACAAAGAATAAGATGAAGGCAATAGGGAAAGCTGCGATTGCGTACATCGCAACTCCGTAAAGCTGAGTCATGAATGAGTAATCATCTCCACCGAAGATCCCTACGGCAAGTGTTCCCCAGATACCACATGACAAGTGAACTGAAACAGCTCCAACTACGTCATCTAGTTTGAATTTGTCAAGCGTGATAGCAGAAAGTACTACGATGATACCAGCTACAGCACCTACGATCAATGAGTTATTTACAGAGATTACATCTGCACCAGCAGTGATACCTACCAAACCGGCTAGGATACCATTCAATACCATACCCAAGTCCATTCTCTTGAATACAACGAAGGCAGTTAAGAATCCGAACAGTCCACCAGTACAAGCAGCCATACAAGTAGTCACCAACACGAATGATACTAGATCCGGATCAGCAGAAAGTACAGATCCACCGTTGAATCCAAACCATCCTAACCAAAGTAAGAATACGCCGATAACAGCTAGTGGCACAGAAGTACCTGGCTTGTCGATTACTTTGCCATCTACATATTTTCCAAGTCTTGGCCCGATCACGATGATACCAGCCAATGCACCCCATCCACCTACAGAGTGAACAAGTGTAGAACCTGCAAAGTCATAGAATCCAGCAGCATCAAGAAATCCTGCTCCCCATTTCCAGCTTCCTAAGATTGGGTAAACAATACCTACATATAGTACTGTGAAAATCATATAGCTTGAAAGTTTTACTCTCTCAGCAATTGCCCCTGATACGATGGTTGCAGCGGTAGCAGCAAACATGCCTTGGAATAAGAAATCTGTCCAGTAAGTATAACCTCCACCGGCATAGTCTATAGAAGCACCGTCGCCAGCGTCCAAACCAAACCCTGCAAATCCAAGTACGCCATCGATGATTCCAAAATCACCTGGGTACATCAAGTTGAATCCACAAATCAAATAGGTAATCAAACCAATGATTGGTGTAATAGTATTTTTGAAAAGAATGTTTACGGTGTTTTTTGACTGGCCAAAACCAGCTTCAACGCCCGCGAAGCCTAAGTGCATAATAAACACTAAAGCTGTAGCCAACATCATCCAGATGTTGTTGGCAGTAAATAATGCAGTGGCACCGGCACTTGCAGCATCAGCCACAGCGGCTGTTACTTCAGCTGGAACTTCAGCAACTACGGCAGCTGGAGCTTCCATTACCGCGACTGAATCTTGCACTACATTGGTCAACAGATTAATCATAGCATGTAATTTTTAGTTCTAAATTGTTTTCCTCATGAAATCTCCATCCAGGAGTTTTCAAGCTTTTTACTTAGGATGTTGCAACTTGAGTAGGTATAGGTTAAAAAATTAACTGGATTTTGTTGTCAAGCTGCAAATCCAATCTTTCTGGGGGTCTTTTTAATGCTGTTGAGATGCTAAAGTAGTATTTTTACGTATTACTACGTAATTTTTATACCTAGTATTTCAGTAAAAGCATGAATTATTACATTTCTCGTTATTTTTTTACCCTCTCATTGAATTATTTGCAAAACAATGACTGCCACAAGGTCCATTTTGAGAAAATTTTATCGATTTGTCAAAAACTTAAGTTTGAATCCAATTCCAATGCTCTAAAACTGAAATATTTCCACTGAAACATCTCTTTCATTGCATATTCAGAAACTCAATTGACCGAGTCTCAACAGTCAATTCCCGCTTTATTTATAGATTAGCCTCACAAAACCCAACCATTTGAAAACAAACCAACCCTCAAAGTATATTGGCCAAAAGGCAGAGCAAGAAGCATTGAATTTTTTGGTGGATAAAAACTATTCGTTGCTTGAAAGAAACTATCGATACAAGCGATCCGAAATTGATTTGATTATGACTAATCAAAAGACGCTTGTATTTGTAGAGGTGAAATTTCGAAGCAACAACAAATTTGGTCACCCGGAAGAATTTGTATCCGACAATCAAAAACAATCAATCATAAAAGGTGCCGAACACTATATAGATAGTATTGCCTGGGAGGATAACATACGATTTGACATTGTTGCAGTGGATGCCAATTTCAAGATTGAACATTTTGAAGATGCTTTTTATTAGTCATTGAATCGGCTAATCATCATCATGAAGATTGCTCATGAATATTTACTAACCCGACACATGCCAACACGTATCTAGTACTTTCAATTACTAATTGACCTATGAGTGAAATCAAATATCATCTAGCCCAACTCAACATTACTCGAATGCGAGCGCCGCTCCATGACCCGATCATGAAAGAGTTTAACGACTTTTTAGACCCGGTAAATAAGCTCGCCGAAGAAAGTCCAGGATTCGTTTGGAGATACACTGAAAAACAAGGTGAGGTTTTAGCAGTCTTTGAAGATGCAATGATTGTAGCCAATATGTCGGTTTGGGTAGATTACCCATCATTGAAAGCTTATACCTATGATACCGTACATAACTACTTTTTAAAAAGTCGCAAAAAGTGGTTCGAAAAAATGGACAGCCATCAAGTGGTACTTTGGTGGGTTGAAACCGATCATACACCTAGCCTATCCGAAGCTAAAGAAAGACTGGATCAGCTGAATCAACAAGGTGCATCTCCTTCGGCTTTTGGACTCAGAGAAATGTATCACGCAGATGGTTCACCACTGCATTGATGGTACAACACGCCTAAACCTGAAAATATCTAAATCAAATTTTATAGCTTTAGCGCTTTCAATTTGATCTATGGATTCAGGGAAAGTAAAAATTTGGCATTCTATTGTTACGAGGTTCGGCCTTTTTTTTATGGGCCTTCTTATCCTGGCTATTTTCGTTTCAGGGTTCCTCATCTATAAAAGAGCATCGGCTATCATTAGTACTTTTAGCCAAGAGCGCATTGCACATAGTGCTACGCTTGCTGAACAAACCTTTTACTCCTTACTCACCGAGGTTGAGAACGATATTTCTATCATGGCCGAAAATGCGAAACTTCAAGCTTTTGCGAATAAACCCACTCAAGAATTACAAAATGAAATCACCCACCTATTTTACACCACATTAAAAAATAAGCCCAATTACTTTCAAGTAAGACTCATAAGCCTAACTGATGCCGGACAAGAACTCATTAGGCTGGATAAAAAAAATGGGGAGGTAGTCCAAACCCTTAACGAAAAGCTTCAAAACAAAAAAGATCGGCCCTATTATAAAGCAGCTTCTTATTTGACACCAGGTGAATTCTATTTTTCACCTATTAGTTTAAATGAAGAATATGGCGTAGTGAGCCCTTCACTTATTCCAACAATCAGAGCCATCAGTCTGATCTACGATTCGAATCAGAAATCCACTCATATGGTAGTCATCAATTTGGATCTAAAAAATTTCTATCAAAAGCTTAGAAGCATTATGGCTTCTGGAATAGAGTTGATGTTGATAGATGAGGATGGGCAATATTTATTTGCTTCAAACATGACCAAGTGCTTTAGCAAACAGCTCAGAAGTTACGAAAGATTTGATGCGGACTTTACCGTTCCATTTGCTTCACTTCACTCGGACTCTACCCTTATCACCACATTGATGAGTAAGAAAGGAAGCCCCTTTTTAACTCAAATTAAACCTATCACCTATTCAACCAACAACAAAATCTATCTTCTCTCCTTTCTGAAGCAAAACATTGCATTGAGCAGTGTGCTATATATTAAAAAGTATAGCTATCAGATTATTCCAATTGTATCATTAGTGGCTTTGCTCATTGCTCTGATTTTTATCCGTGCCCTTGCCATCAGAATTGGGTCAATTACCCATGCCATTGGCAACTACGAACAAGTTTCTGCTCCTACGATCAAACTTTCTGAAAACCGAAAAGATGAATTGGGAGTTTTAGCCAGAACTTTCATGAAAATGAAAACTAAAATCAATCAGCAAGTAAGCGATTTAAAAGCTGCATTGGACAAAGAGCAAAAAGCAATCAAGGAGAAAGATGAATTTTTGCAAAATATGAGTCATGAACTGAGAACTCCACTGAATTCCATCATGGGACTGACCCAACTTCTGAAAAAGAATAAACCATCGCCAGAACAAAAACCTATTGTAGATGCCATTCACAGGAGCACACAATCGCTAGCGGGCCTAATGCACGATGTACTAGATCATCAAAAACTGATCGAGGGACAAGTTCAACTCAAGTATAAGCCAGAGCATATTGCAGAAATTCTCACTGACATCCATGCCAGTTACAGATTCGATGCCATTAATAAAGGCCTTGGTTTCGAATTGAAAATAGACCCTGAACTAAAAACAAAGTGGTTTCAAACAGACGCCTTACGATTCACTCAAATCGTTACCAACCTTATTGTCAATGCAATCAAATTCACAGATAAAGGTAAAATTACTGTTGAGGCAATAGAAGAAACTACCCATTTGGTCATCAGTGTTACTGATACAGGAAGGGGAATTCTTCCTAAGAATGTCGTACGAATTCGTGAACGCTTCTATCAAGAAAAGAATTATTCTTCATCGGAAGGCTTTGGTTTAGGGCTCTCCATTGTAAAGCAACTTCTCGATCTTTTTGAGGGCAACTTGGAAATCAGATCAGAAAAAAATGTCGGCTCTGCATTTACCATTAAAATTCCATTAATAGAAGCTGAACCGACGTCAACAGGTGCTGCCGTAAATATAAAAAGACTGGCTCTTGCTGACCTTCGTGAAAAACATACTATTCTGCACATCGAAGATGATGAACCTGCTAGATTATTGGTCAGCCAGCTACTTCAATCACCCAATATCGAATTGGTACAAACGAACAATCTAACATTTGCCAAACAAACGCTCACAAAGCAAAAGCCAGATCTAGTCATAAGTGATTTGATGTTGGAGAATATTGATATCAGAAGTGAGTTGATTAAGCTCAATGTCTCGTATAACCACCCAACTCTTGTGTTATCTGCACTTGAAAAGGAGCACATGGAAAAAGTGAGTAAGTACTACTTACAAAAGCCTTTTGACATAGATCATCTATTAGATTTGGTGCTTTGTCTACTTGGCAGAAACAACTTTGATCTCCCTCAACTGACCATAAGTTATGCGCAATATGATCACGATCAAGTCAAAATCAAGAAGTTCATCTCGCTGTTAATCTCCGAGTTTGAAACCTATCTAGACCGAATAGATCGAGCTTTTGAAAATAAAGATCCAAACGAATGGAATGCCATTAGGCATAAGTTGATTACTCATATTCGAAGTTTAGAGTTACACAAACTCGAAAAGCTGCTCCCAAGCGACATGGACCACTTGAACCAGACAAATCTTGGCGAAATCAAGAATTTACTATTATACAATTTGAGTTATTTCCGAAATGAGCTGCGTCTACTTTAAGAGCTTGATCTTATTTAAAAGCTCCTTTTCGAATCGATCACTGATAGATATTTCCTCCGGCCCCACCTGTACATCTCCACTTGTGATACTGTCAATGTGATTCACATTCACGATATAGGATCGCTGCAAGCGTTGAAAATACTCTGGTAGCTTTTCGGCCAATTCGGTTAATGTCATTAAGGTCAGTAATTTATTATCTTCAAAAACCAATTCGGCATAATTCGCTGCAGACTTTATGTATTTCACCTCCTTCAGATTGACTTTGACCAACTTGTTGCCGTCCTTCACAAAAATCTGATCAGAGGTCGAATTAGACAATTCATTTCCCTTTTTCACTTTCTGCATTGCTTTAAAAAAACGAGCAAAATCTATTGGTTTCACTAAAAAATCGACGATCTGCTCGTAATCATAAGACTCTGGTGCAAAATCACGATTGGCGGTAATCATTATTACTGAAGTGCCTCGGCTCAAGGTTTGCAGGATTTCCTTTCCTGTAATATCCGGCAAGTTGTAATCAAGTAGTATAACATCAAACTGATTCTCACTAATCAGGTTGATGGACTCAAAACCGCTGTTCGTTACGGTGACATTAGATACAAAATCTACTTTAGAGCAGAAGTGCTCCAGAAGGTCACAAATCAAGGGATCATCATCTACAATCAGGCAATGCATACTTTATCAATTTATCCGATAGTTTCATCCACCAAGATAACCATTTCGTCCTTTAGTAAATAATTCTGATCTGCTTTGAATTATCATTGATATCGCAATACAAACCCAAAGCTAAGTTTTATATCAAAATCAAAAAATTATATGAAAGCTAAAGGTATAGTGCTCTTAGTCATTCTTGTTATTGGCTCGCATCATTTATTTGCACAAGGCTGCGTAGCCATCAGAGGATTCAGCGGATGCGCATCTGGTCTATCAAATACTTTTGGTACATCCAAAGGTGAATTATTTGCCAATACAGGATTTCGCTATTTCAAATCTTTCCGTCACTTCCGTGGAAGTCATGAAGAAACCGAGCGTGTAGAAAATGGCACCGAAGTAATAAACAAGAGCTACTTCCTCGATCTATCCCTCTCCTATGGGATTACTGATCGACTATATGGGACGCTCACCATTCCATTTACTTACCACGATCGTTCATCGATGTACGAACACGGCGGCAATCCGCCTAATGGACTAGGTGATAGGCATCATACCTCAGCTAAAGGATTGGCAGATATTCGAATGGGCATAGGCTACTGGTTAGTGGATCCCTCAAAAGGCAAAAGTTTCAACTACGCCATAGGGTTAGGACTGAAATTGCCAACTGGAAGTTATGACTATAAAGACAATTTTTACAATCAGGGAGACAAAAGAGACGAGACAAGATATACTGTGGTAGATCAATCGATCCAGCCTGGAGATGGTGGCACTGGGATTACACTCGATGTGCAAGGTTATCATATACTGTCAGCACAATTCGTTCTTGCGTCTAACCTATTCTACCTCTTGAATCCCAAAGAAACCAATGGCACCCTCACCAGATCAGGCTCAAGTGAATTTTCTTGCCCGGATCAGTTTGCTGCCAGAATTGGAACATTTTACAATACCAAAATACACGGTTTCAGCTTATATGCAGGTGGACGAATCGAAGGTGTACCTTCCTATGATTTGATTGGTGGCAGCTCGGGGTACAGACGTCCTGGATATGCCATATCTATTGAGCCAGGAGTGGCTTATAGCAAAAATAACTTTGCCGTGAATGTAAGTATTCCCTTTGCTCTGTATAGGAATAGAGTACAAAGCTACTCTGACAAAGAAAGAACAGCTGAGACAGGAGAATACCGAAATGGTGACGCCGCCTTCGCTGATTATCTGCTGAGCTTCACATTTACTTATCGATTTGGTAAAACACATGGCAAAGATATGCTCAAAGACTTTGTGCCTAGCTGGAATGAAGAGAGCAACTAATATTAAAAATTGAACGAACAAGTAAAACTAATATCATGAACAAATTAATACACTTTGCGATAATCATCGCTCTATTGACTCCTGCCTGTAGTCCAAGTCAAAAAAAAGCCGAGATGAAAGAAGAGCCTAGAGGAACAGAGAATGTGGCTTACCAGTGGGGAAAAATAGCTTTGGAGGCAACGGCTAATGACACAGACATGTTTAAGCCACGACCAACAATTACCAGCAGGTTTTTAGGTTTAATCTTCACTTCCATATTTGATGCCTGGACACGATACGACGAAAAAGCCACCCCTGTGTACCTATCAGGTGTGGATCGACGTCCGACGGATGAACTCACTACACGCAATAAAGAAATAGCCATCAGCTATGCGGCGTATCGTTCCATGTCCGAATACTATTATTCTGATTCCACTATGTACCGTGAGTTTATGGTTAAGCTCGGGCTGGACCCGGATGATAAGTCGATGGACCCAACTACTCCAGTAGGAATTGGAAACTTAGCTGCCAAAGCAGTAATCGAAGGACGAAAAGGCGATGGCTCAAACCAATATGGTGAATTGTCAGGCGAAATGGGAAAACCATACTACGATTACACCGAGTATGCTCCAGTAAACTCAGTAGACAAAAATGTAGACATCAACAGATGGCAACCTAAGTATTTTGCCGACGGCAAAGGAGGCAAATTTGCACCAAGCTGCTTGACTCCATATTGGCAACTGGTCAAGCCATTGATGTTGGATTCATCCAGCCAGTTCAGACCAGGGCCTCCTCCAATGGTGGGATCTGATCAATTGGAATTGGAAGTAAAAGAAGTGATCGATCTTCAAGCTAATCTAACAGATGAAAACCGTGCCCTGGTAGAATTTATGAGAGATGGCCCTAAGTCTGTGCAGCAGGCAGGGCACTGGCTAATCTTTGCACAAAATGTATCTGTCAGAGACAATCATACTTTGGATGAAGATGTTAAAATGTATTTCCTGGTAGAAGCAGTAGCCATGGATGGCTTTATTGCTTGCTGGGATTCGAAAATGTACTATGATTATGCGAGGCCTTATGCTCTAGTCCACGACTATTACCAAGATCAGATAATCAAAGCTTGGGGCGGCCCAGAAGTAGGCATGACCGAAATGGATGGATCACAGTGGAGACCTTACTCCCCTGAAACATTCCTATGTCCTCCCTTTCCTAGTTATGTATCTGGACACAGTACCATAAGTGGTGGGTGTGCAGAAGCACTAAGATTGTTTAAGGGTGATGACACATTCGGAGCTTCAGTAGACTTGGTACCCGGCATCATGACGGAGCCTAACAACTTGGGTGATACGGTCACTTTGAACTTCCCCACCTTCACCGAAGCAGCTGAAATGGCCGGAATCTCAAGAGTCATGGGTGGGTACCATATCCAAGCTGATAATATCGAAGGTTTGAATTTGGGTAGAAATGTAGCCAGAGACATTTACAAAAAATACCTCAAGCTAGTAGGAGAAGACAAAGAGGCTATCTAAAATTTAGAGTCATGAGTGTAAAGGAATTATCAGAAAAAATAGATGACAGGCTTTTTGCACTTGCTGATAGGCACGGTATGAAATTGCTCGAAGCCAGCATAGGTATCATCTACCTGTGGTTCGGTGGTTTGAAGTTTTTTCCGAACTATAGTCCTGCCGAAGTATTGGCTGGAGATACCTTGGATCTGATCACCTTTCACTTGTTTGACAAACAATTTCTTCTCAGGGTGCTCGCCTTTGGAGAAATATTGATTGGCTTAGCCCTTATATTAAGAATCAAATCCAAATATGTGATTTGGGGATTACTTGTTCATATGGGAGGGACTTTCTCTCCCATTATTTTCTTTCCCGAACAAGTTTTCACTCACCCTCCATTTGGGTTTAGCATGGTAGGCCAATATATCATGAAGAACCTTGTGATCATTAGTGCAACGCTGGTGATCTACACTAAAAACTCAAGAGACTAAAGAGGCCGACGCTAGTTTTTTGTTTATTTCAAAGACTTATTAGATTTGAAAGCGAAATTAAATCGACTTTAAATGAAGACTGTTTTCGTTTTTATTACTTGCGCAACTGCTCTCTTTTCTTGCAGATCCACTGTTCTTGATATTGAAAAAAGGGCCGTTCAAGATACTATTGAACGTCATCTTGATGCTGTAGCCAACAGAGACATTAATCATCTTAAAGGTACAATACCTGAAAAAGGACAACTGCTTTTAATATTACCGGGACAAGAAATCTTAAATACAACTGAAGCATTTTTAGACTACCATTTAGAATGGTTCGAAGACAATTCCTGGACATTTGAATCAAAAATAATTCATGTGCAAGCAGGAGCATTCTTTGGGATGGCAGTAGTAGAAGTATTGTATAAAGAACCTGACAGAGACGGGAAACCCTATTTCAACCGTATGATTGTTAGCTACGATTTTGAAAAACAAAATGGTAAATGGGTAGTTATAAAAGATCACGCAAGCTCAATAGAGCAATCAAGTAACCTCTAGCTCGACATCATATAAATACGCTCTATTAGCTCTTTGAATTTGTCTTTGATGATTCGGCGCTTTAGCTTGAGGGTAGGAGTCAACTCTCCGGTATCAATTCCCCAAACGGTTTCCACGAGTTCAAACTTTTTGATCTGCTCCCAGTTGCCGAACTCTTCATTGTATCGGGATATTTCTGATTGAAACAATTTGATAACATCTGGATGTGCGATCAATTGCTTGTTGTCTAGAGCTGTAATGCCATGATCTGCTTGCCAGTCTTTTAGCGTTTCAAAATTAGGTACAATAAGTGCCGATGGAAATTTTCGTCCTTCACCCACGACCATAATCTGCTCGATATATACACTCTCTTTGAATTTGTTCTCCATCAGCTGTGGCGCGATATACTTACCCCCTGAGGTTTTGAACATTTCTTTTTTCCGATCGGTTATCCTTAAAAAGCCCTCTTCAATCACTCCTATATCGCCAGTATGAAACCAGCCATCCTGAATTACCTCGGCAGTCAATTCTGGAGCTTTGTAATAGCCCATCATCACATTGGGCCCTTTACAGAGAATTTCACCATCTTCCGCAATTTTCACTTCTACATCATCTATTAGCTTTCCAACAGCTCCAATTTTCACATAATCGGGAAATGGTGCTGTAGCAGTAATGACAGGCGAAGTTTCGGTCAACCCATAGCCCTCGCAAACTGGGATTTCTGCGGCCCAAAAAATTCTTGCCAATCTAGGCTGCAAAGCCGCTGCTCCAGACGATATCAATTTCAATTCTCCACCTAATGCTTCTCTCCATTTTGAAAATATCAGCTTGCGAGCAATTTTCAATTTGAAATTGTACCAACCGCCAAAGTCTCCGTTGGGGTCGTACTTCAAACCAAGATCGATAGCCCAAAAGAAAAGCTTCCTTTTCATCAATGGCAACTCATAACCTTTGGATACGATTTTGTCATATACTTTCTCCAACAAGCGTGGCACGCAGGTAAACATTTGAGGGCTAATCTCCTTGATGTTTTCTCCAATCGAATCCATGCTCTCTGCATAATAGATCGAAAGAGAATTATGCACATATACATAAATGGCAGTACGCTCATAGATGTGGCACATGGGCAAGAAACTCAAAGTCTTGTCAACACCAGGTGACATACAGCCCATGGTACGGGCAGATACACCTAAAGTATTGGACACGATATTATTGTGACTCAACATCACTCCTTTGGGTCTGCCAGTGGTACCCGACGTATATATAATCGTAAGTAAATCAGATGGCCGAACTTTTTCCATCAGCTGGCGAACAGTGGCTAAATCTCCATTCGGATCTTTTGCTTGTACTTCTTTCCAATGAGTTACTGCCTCCAGTTGGTCAAAAGAATAAATGTGCTTGATGTCGAGAGATGCTGTAGCTGTTTTCACCTTTTCTATCAACTCACTGTCTGCAGCAAAAACCATTTTTACTTCTGCATGCTGAAATATGTATTCATAATCATCAACCGTAATGGTAGGATACATCGGCACGGTCACCACGCCAATTTGTTGACACGCAAAATCAATGAAATTCCATTCTGGTCTATTGGGTGATACGATGGCTACCTTGTCTCCTGGATTCATACCCATAGCCAGCAAGCCAAGGCTCAGCTCATTGACAATACGGACGACCTCCTCAGTACTGTAGCCCTTCCATTGACCAAATTCCTTATAATTTAAGGCCTTAGGTAATGGGTTGTTTTCTAATTGTGAATGAAGGAAGTCAAATACGCGTGTAGGAGTCATCTTGTTTTTGTTGTAGTCTTCCAAGATAATTATTTCCGATGTTTCGGAAGCGCTTTTTTCGATTTTTCTAAATCCATTTTGTCCGGACTCAATCTTCGCATTCGATAGGCGTTCATGGCTGTTTTCCCTAGTCGATTAGTCAGCTTATGATTGATATAGGCCCCTACTACGGCACCCACTCCTGGAATCAACTGCAGCAATTTCGCCAGATCTAAATGGTCTCGATATTCCTGCTGAAAAGACCGCCAATCGAACGCATTGATATCGGTAGGCAACTTATCTTTTTGCACCTCCCAGTTGCTGATGATCAAATAGATTTCATTCCTGCGCTTTTGGCTAGAAAAAGCCAGTTGAAAAACATGAAGGATAAATAACCGCTCCTTATAATCTTTTGTGTCTATCCCATAAGATGCCGCAATGTCAAAAAGCATCTTCATCTTTATCGACAACCAAAGTGGAAAATCAGCCAAACCACTTACAAACCCTCCAAATCCTGTAATGGCGCCTTCGGCAGTGGCAGTGGAAGTGTATTTATTGATTTTATCTTTGACCTGCTCCTCGATATCCATCATCGATCGAACCTCTGTTGAAGGCTTGGTAGTAAAATCTGCTCCGAACAATACCGCTCTTGTCAGTTCTTTGATCACTTTGGTAATGACCTGATGTAGCTTGTTGGGTAACAGACTATTTATCTTGGTTTGTATCTTCCGAATAGCTGCATTGGAGACGGAGGGGGTACGCTGCATGGTCACTTGCCACTCTGCCAATTCTCTGGCTATTTTCTCTTCGTAATTAGACATCTACTAATATTTTCTGCATTTCGAATTGCTTCAGATCCTTGGTAAAACCTAAATTTTCAAAAAATGAAATGATTCCTTCATGTTTGGATTCAATATTTAGAACTGACATTGTTTTGCTTTCACTCAACAAATGTGCCCTGCTTACCAATGCTGTCCCAACTCCATTCCTCCTATGCTTATTGTCTACGGCTAATTGGGTAATTCTTCCATTTTTTGGTTGAAAAATAATGTAGCCCTCTATCTCATCTGCGTTTCGACATTCTAGAATTGTCTCCTTAGCCAAGTGATATTTGACTTGGGTCAATTGATCGAGCATGCTTGGATTTATATCTCCTAATGCCAAATACTCTTCGATAGTAAATTCTCGAACTTCCTTCACACTTATTGAATTATCAAAACTGCTTTTCAAAAAGCCATCTTTCAGCATCAAACATTGAAAGGTTTTCGTTTTGTCAAATCCTGATCTGGTATAGGCTTTAATCGCCTGGTCATTATCTGTCAATACTTCAAGCACACATTTTTCTACTCCTTCCACCTTCAGTTGAGGCGTTATAAAATCGTACAGCTTGGCGGTCAGCCCTTGACCTAGATAACCTGGGATGACGCCAGTCCCACCATTGTAAGCTGCCAATTGCCCTTCGTATTCATTGATGGTTTGGAAAATAAAACCTACCAGTTTGTCACCAGAAAAAACAGCCGGAGATAGATCGAAATTGATATTTAATTTATACAGCATTCGGTCCTCAAAGGCCTCTCGAGACATTTTCATATTGACCTGATAGTTTGAGAATGCTTCTACAAATGACCTATGCATTTGACCCATGTCACCTTTAGTAAGCGTCCGATAATGCAAGGAAGAAGCCATTAGCAAAGTCTAGCTCCGTTCGGTAATTTTCTTTCGACAGAGGATAGAACAATATCTCCTTGCTCATCAGCAAAACCAGTCACCAATACCTCAGACATGAATTTCCCGATCTGCCTTGGTGGAAAATTGACTACACATATCACTTGTTTTCCAACAAGCTCTTCCAAAGAATATAGCGCTGTGATCTGTGCACTGGATTTTTTTACACCAATCTCTTCGCCCAAATCAACCGTGAGTTTGTAAGCCGGTTTTCGAGCTTCTGGATAAGGTTCTGTGGTAAGGATAGTTCCTACTCTCAAGTCTACCTTTTCAAAATCACCCCAATTGATTAACTCTTGACTCATACTCTATCTAATACTTTTTGAATTAAATCGTCAACTATTTTTCCTGGCTCTGAGGCGAACTCATGAGTGACTCGATTGGCTAGAATCGCATTTAAACTCAGCACCTCGTGACCCAATAATCTCCCTAAGGCATAGTATCCCGCAGTCTCCATTTCAAAATTGGTCATCCTAAAATCGCCTTGTCTGAATTGGTTCAATGTATCCATAAATCGAGGCAGTTTATTTTTCGCTCGTAAGGTCCTTCCTTGAGGCCCATAAAATCCAGGGCAAGTGGCTGTGTTACCGTGTAACATATCAAAGGCCAGCTTTTCTTTCAAAAGTTGTGAACCAGCCACAGCATACGGCGCGAAAGGCAAACCTGTTTCAGATTGGAGCGACTTCGAAAGAGACTCCTCTTCTGGCGACTGATTCAATTCATAGTAGCACATCAAAGTATCGAAGCCCACGGCTATTTCTGTCGCTAATAGTGAACCTACAGGAATATCCTCCTGCATACTTCCAGAGGTACCTATCCTAATAATATTGAGGCTGGTTTTTTGTTCTTTGATCGTTCTAGTGGAAAGATCTACATTGACGAGCGCATCGAGTTCATTGAGGAAAATCTCAATATTGTCAGTGCCCATACCCGTACTCATGACAGTCAGTTCTTTGCCTTTATACAATCCCCTATGGGTGACAAATTCCCTGCATGATTTCTTAAAATCTACGCGATCAAATCGATCTGTGATTTTGGCCACGCGTTCAGGGTCACCTACGCTGATAATCGTATCACTGATATCCTCAGGTTTTAAATGGAGGTGATAGACACTTCCATCAGGATTCAAAATAAGGTCTGTTTCAGAAATTTGGGCCATGCTCTTTTCAAGAAAAATAATTCCTGAAAAGATAGCAAAAACTAAAAGAGGATAAGCATATATGGGCCGTTATGCGTCTACCTTTTGGGCAGGGTTACCAAATACGGTGTCTCCATCAGCCACATCTGCTATGACTACGGATCCTGCTCCTATCCTGGCATTTTTCCCTATTTTGATGCCGCTCACTAGCACTGAGCCTGCGCCTACAAATGCATTCTCCCCAAGAGTCACATTGGCACTTACAGTAGCTCCGGCCCCTATCTGCACAAAGTCACCCAATTTAGCATCGTGGTCAACTGTACAGCCACTGTGTAGAATACAGTGATTAGCCAAATCTGAACCAGCTCCCAAAGTCACATTAGCATTGATGAAATTGCCATGACCCAATACTGCTGACTTGGCGATATGTGCAGAAGCATGGATAGCATTGGTTGGCATCACTTTGCGCTTTTCGATCAATGTTTTAGCAATGCTTTGCTTCTCTTTGCTATCATCGGTAGCCACAAAAGCCTCACATTTTTGACCTATTAACTTTAGGAATCCCTGATCCGTAGTTTTGCCTAAAACTGGAATATTGTCAATTTCTGTATCGTGGAGTTTTTTATCGTCATCCAAAAAGCCATAAACGACATTTCCATTAGATTCAAAGATTTCAAGTGCAGCTCTACCTAGGCCGCCAGTACCAAAAATGATTACGGGATTTTCCATGCCGCAAAGGTAGAGAAAGTGTGAATTGAATCGCTATTTTATTTTCTTAGATTAACAGGAATTTTCTGGCTTTCTGCAAGGCACAAACGAATCATATTATCAGTAATGGCTTTGAGCGCTGTGGAATCTTTGCCTCCTAAGCCATAACCACTACACCAATCCATAGTGCCCACATTATAGATAATTCCAGTTGAGTCCGCTTTTTTACCAAAGACAAAGGCACCATTTCGGTTATCGCCAAGGGAATCATAAGCCAATAATTCTGTTCTGGCGAACGATTCATTATTCAGTCCAATGGGTTCACCTTTTTTGTATTTCATCAACACCCCGTCATATTCCTTGGAAGGGACATTCAGAATATCTAGTTTATCTTCTCGCACATCCTGAAAAAGTGGATGGGTCTTGTCAACTACTTTGTAGCCATTAAAACCAATACCATTTTTTCTACCATATCCTCCCTGGAGAAAATCTGAGATAATACTTTCTCCAATAGGGTAATTAAGTGAAGGGTCCGACCAATTTACCGTTCGCAATAGTGGATTTTCAATTGGATCTTCCATAGATTTATAGCAAATCATGACGTCATTCTTATCAGAATATCTGACCTGCCACCACATGGTATTTCCGGATAAAATAATAGCATGTCCTCCTTTGGAGATAAACCAGTCAAAATTCTTTCGGGCTTGTCTGCTCCAATATTCACTGTGGCCAGCGATTATTAAAACTTCCAAGTTTTCTAAACTTTCTTTACGATCCATATCTAAATCAGATAAGTATGAAAATTGGAATTCCTTATGATTGAAAAAATGCCTCAGGCCATGAAAGGATTGAAAAGAAACATAAGGGAAAGTGGGTCTCAAAAAAGATACTTGTGTGGCCTGCTGGGAAAACATGCCATATAGACTCTTTCCGCCAGAAATATTGTACGCATTACAAGTATTCGACGGATACAATACACCTATTTTGGCCTCATCTCCTTTCACTAAAACAGGCACCTTCTTCTCCCATAAATAGATTCCACCCTTGAGCTCTGGAATCACATATTCAAATGTTTTCTGATAGCCATATCCCTTCTCACTCCCATTTTCACTTGCTGTTTGTGGTTTTACCTCTACCCACGCAGAGTCTACTGCTTGATCATTTATATCATACAACTTTAACCAAACAGATCCTTGACTAGCTGAGTTGATAAAAACCTCGCATGTGTCCCCCCAATCGTAAGATTGCTTATCTGTATACCCGTCTACAACCGGACTGTCCTTCGCTCCGTACCATTGGTCAAATACAAACTGAGCATACAGTTTATTGTCTGACAAATACTGGAAGGCCTTATTGAAACCAAATGCTACAGATATAATAGCAAACATGATCAATCCCCATTTGAATCTATTTTTCATTTGTAGAAGCTATCTTTTTTGGAGCGAACAAAACCATAAGGCTAACAAAGAAAAAAAATGGCATATAGGCTATTTTGTACCTAGATAGTGTTCCAATATTTGGTGTTGTCAGCGCAAGCAAAATACTCGCGATAATGACATACAAAAGTAAAAACAACACTTCTCTTGAAAGATTCAGGCTACCCTGTTTTACCATTTTCCAAATAGCCAGAAAGACTACAAATAAAACGACGAAATTTTCAACACTCGCTATAAATAGAAATGGGTTATTTGTATTAAAAGTCAAAGGAGAAAATAGACCCACAAAGAGAGCTTTTGGAGCACTCACGATTAGTCCAGCCCAGCTAGCGTTAAGATTCGGATAGTAAACATATCTTTCAGATTGAGCTTCTATGACCTTACGCAAGTATTCTCGATTCACTACTTCTGGTAAAATGCTCAGGTTAAGGTTTGGGCTAAAGAAAGAGAGCGCAATAAAAAAAATCAGTACTACGCCCATAATTGAAGCCAACTGAATCACCTTGCCCTTAGCCTGATTGTATTTGAATATCAATAGATATAGGACTAACACAGGCACAGCAAGTGCTGCCAAATAATATTTAACTCCTGCAAGAATGATAACACTAATGAGAGATATCACCATGTATATAATTTTTTGCCTCCCTGGAGCATGAGCCATGCTTATCACAGAAGCAAGCAAAAGAAAAATAGCTATTGTAGAAAGAGACTCCTTGAAAAGACCTCCGGACCAAAAAGCCACTGATGGATAAAAAAGAAAAGCTCCCACGCTGGCATACAATATTTCTGGCCTGTAATAATTAAACACTAAAGTCCTGACAAAATACCATGTAACAAGAAAACTTATAACTGATACATAGAGAGAACAGATCCAATAGACACCTCCAGAAAACAGCACTGGAATAGAAAGAAAACCTAAGAAAAAAATTGTTCTTGAATTGAGCGAACTAAGTACTTGTGCCAGCCCTTGATTAGATAGGATGGCTGTCTTTGGTGAAAACGGATCATTGATCAAGGTAGAGACCAAATCCCAAGAGGTATTGAAGAATAGAAAGATATCTCCATTTCCGTTATAATAATATTGATAAACTAATCCTGCCGCCCATCCAGCCAGCACCTTGAAAATTAAAGCAGGGAAAAAAAATTGCCTCAAATTTTGATCTGTTGAATCATATCTCCAAACCTGCCGAATCATAAAGACGATTGCAAATAGACCAACCAACATCAAAAACCATTTCATTTTAATCGGTAATATTCAAGTGAAAATTATTGGGTAATCCATTACAGCCATTTGACAATATGAAAAAGTAAGGTTGAAGTTGGTTACTTATACTTATCCATTAATCAAGCTGACCCCAATTTTACAGGATAGACACTTCTTTTTCAAACAAAATTCCTTTCTAAGCCCAATCATCGCTTGACTATCGAAAGCATCCTTGGCTTTTAGTCCCAAGTCATTCCATTCTTTGGAAATGAAATTATTTTCTGCCTTCACAGTCTGCAGTAGTTCTACCGCTTTATCCATATAGCTGCCTTCATCCGTATATTGTGCATAAGCTGCCAATAGAGGTGCCACAGAATTGATCAAAATCAAATCTATACTCGCTTTCCCTATATTCTTCGTCGGTCGTTTTCTCAACTTTCCAAAGTCATAGTGCTTTTGCCAATAGTTTGATACCTCAAAGTCGAACATACTTTGAAGTTCTTTACTATCTCTAAAATGAATAAATTGATCGAAGCACTTTACATTTTTGGCAAGAAAAGAAGAAAATTGTGCCAAACGCACCGTTGGGAAATTCCCTGGCCTTAGCCTCAAAAATTTCCATTCAGCTTTCAATAAGGTTAAATCCTGAAGTCTATACTTTTTAGATAAATAACTAAACTCCTTTTTTAGCGCCGATCCATAAGCATCTCCGTCCACATGAAGAAATCCCGCTATACCAAAAATTAGCGCTTCAATCTGATCAATTTTTTCTACATGTTTGACTATTACCTTGTGACTTAAGCTTTGGGACAATTTAAGTAATGGCTCTTCATTGGTTTTAAAACCGAAATTTTTAGCCAGCAACTGATAAGTTGTCTCTTCCCAATTTCCATTGTTTTTATTCAAAAGATGCAGAATATACTCAGACTTTTGCTTCAATCTCATCACACCCACCTGCTCAAGCATGGATATTTTATCAATGTCCTTCACCTGACCAAACTGATCAGCACAGGGTATTTTTTCTGGACTCTTGATTAATTGATTACACTTTTTGAGTAGCTCGGGCTTGATTCGATCCTGTAGTTCTAGCACGGGAAGCACTTGCCCATTAGCCAATTGTACTTCCGCATCATGCTCCCATACCACGTGTAGAACTACATTGTTATAAGCTTCATCCTGTTGATGATGGTGCCTATTCCAGTCAGAAGATCTCAAATGCAGCTCCACATGACCATACCAAGTGATGTCTCCTATCAATAGTTTTGCATTCAGAAAATCGGGCCCGGCATCAGTATTATAATTACCAATAGCATATACTTGGATTTGTTGTCCGTCATGCGTGGTCAATGATGCATTATTAAACTTTTGGAATTGCCAGATGAAATGTAAAAATGATTCCCTCACGGTTGGTTAGGTTGGGTGATGAAATGATTAGCGCTTTATATCCAATTTAACCGCTGATTGTATAAAGTCAAAATTAGGTTAAATCCAATTTCTGTTCGAATGAAGCGTCCCCTCCATCGAAGTCTTCCATTTTTTGTAACAACCCTTCTACATTCTCATCAGTCACAAATAAATTCAAATTAGAAAACTTTACAAATCCCTCTTCATGCATATGCTTAAACAATGTCAATAGTTTTTCATAGAAATTGTTGATATTCAAAATGCCTATCGGTTTTTTAACCAACCCCAGTTGTGCCCAGGTCAAGATTTCTGCCAGTTCTTCTAATGTTCCAAATCCGCCAGGCAACGCGATGAAACCATCAGACTTATCAACCATAATCGTTTTTCGCTCATGCATATTTTTGGTTTGAATCAACTCTGAGACATCAGTATTTGTTATTTCTACCTGATCCAAAAATTCA
Source organism: Reichenbachiella sp. (assembly GCF_033344935.1). Lineage (NCBI taxonomy): Bacteria > Pseudomonadati > Bacteroidota > Cytophagia > Cytophagales > Reichenbachiellaceae > Reichenbachiella > Reichenbachiella sp. Next base: position 4,773,994 of record NZ_JAWPMM010000001.1, read on the forward strand.
GGGATAATACCGGTCACATATCCTCCATTGCTCAGACAAGCTTGGGCTACGGCTCCCATTATACCTATTCTTGCACCACCATAAACCAACCTAATTGATTTGGTCGCCAACGCCGTACCAAGCTCTGTAGCTGCATTTACATAGCGTACATCTTTGCCTAAGGAGGAGCCGCAATACACACAAATACTTTTCATTAAACTAATATAATGGCTGCAGAGGAACTTTGAATATATCATTTGATAAATCCTCTTTGAATAAAAGGTTGGACGTGTGAACTGATAAAGATAAATTTGCGCACATTTTAAGCATTGCTATGGCCAAGGAAAAAATAAAAGCAGAAGAGAAGCGGGCGTTCAGTAAAGAAAATTTTGGCAAGCTCTATGGTATCTTCAAATACTTATTGCCCTACAAATCCAAGTTTGTAATAGGGTTGGTCTTCTTGGTTCTAGGTAGTTTTCTTTTACTCGCCTTTCCTTTGATAGCTGGAAAATTAATTGATGTGGCCTCTGGTGAAGGGACCTGGTGGCTAAATGACATCAACAGCATCGCCATGAGCTTAGTTTCCATCCTTTTCTTACAAGGAATTTTCTCCTTTTTTAGAGTCTATCTCTTTGCGCAAGTCAGTGAAAATGCCATGGCTGATGTTCGATTTGACCTATATAAAAAACTACTCTATCTGCCCATTACATTTTATGATCGTCATCGCACTGGAGAATTGATGAGTAGAATGTCTTCTGATGTCACCTTGCTTCAGACCACTTTCTCCACAACATTAGCTGAAGTTATACGCCAGATCGTGACATTGATTGCAGGAATCGTAATCATTTTTGTGATAACGCCGGCACTCAGCACCTTCATGATCATGACACTTCCGGTCATCATCATCGCTGCCATGATCTTTGGAAAAAAAATCCGAAAATTATCTCGCCAGTCCCAAGATGAATTGGCCCATTCTTCAACCATCGTGGAAGAAACATTACAGTCCATATTGGCTGTGAAATCTTTTACCAACGAATTATTCGAAAAAGCCAGATATAAAAAATCACTCAATGAAGTAGTTTCACTCGCCTTAAAAACTGCCACCTTTCGAGCGGGTTTTATTTCGTTTATCATTTTTGCATTGTTTGGAGGAATGGTAGCTATCCTTTGGTATGGAGCCCTTTTATTGCAAAGAGGAGAAATGACCTTGGGAGATTTAACCTCTTTCGCTTTTTATACAGCTTTTATTGGCGGATCGATTGCCGGCATTGGAGACTTGTTCGGGCAAGTTCAGCGAGCCATTGGTGCATCAGAGAGAATCTTAGAAATACATGATGAATCCTCTGAGACAGAAGCACCCGAACCATCAGAATTAGAGAAATTCAAAGGTGACATCTCTTTTGATCAAGTGAATTTTCAATATCCCAGTAGACAGGATATGCCTGTGCTTAATAATCTCTCTATGGAGGTTGGATCGGGCGAGAAAGTGGCCTTAGTAGGAAAAAGTGGTGCTGGAAAATCAACAATCGCTCATCTACTCATGCGATTGTATGATGGCTTTGAAGGATCGGTAAAGGTAGACGGTCAGGATATCGCCTCGTATGATCTTACTGCATTCAGAAAGAATATTGGAATTGTACCTCAAGAAGTTATCCTTTTCGGTGGTACGATCAGAGAAAACATTGCCTATGGCAAACCTAATGCCACGCAAGAAGAAATTGAGCTGGCTGCAAAAAAGGCGCACGCGTTAGAATTTATCATCTCCTTTCCAGAAGGGTTCGATACCGTAGTAGGAGAACGAGGAGTGAAATTATCTGGCGGCCAACGACAGCGAATTGCCATCGCTCGAACTATTTTAAAAGATCCATCTATTCTAATCCTAGATGAAGCTACAAGTTCGCTTGATGCCGAGTCCGAACAACAAGTACAGCTTGCACTCAATGAATTGATGAAAGGCAGAACGACATTGATTATTGCTCACAGATTGGCAACAATCAAAGAGGTAGATAGAATCTATGTGATCGAAAATGGAAAGATTGAAGAATCTGGTGCTCACAATGAGCTCATTGACAATGTAAAAGGCACCTATCACCACCTAGTCAACCTTCAATTGGTTAATTAAGTATAGAATTCTGCTATAAATTTCATTATCTCCCTGATAATCACTTCCTTTGCGCCTTGTTAATCGGAAGTAGCGAATAACAGACTAAAAACCACCAAGATACATACCCATGATTCTCAATTTGTTTTCGGGCACTAACGAAGCCTTGCTTTTTGGCATATTCGGAATTGTAATCATCCTTTTCCTTGCAGTAGACCTCGGACTCGTTCACAAAGGACCTTCCAAGATCACGCAAAAGGATGCGCTGCTACAGACCATATTCTGGATAGTAGTTTCGTGTATTTTTGGCGGGCTTATTTACTTTTTCGGAGGCGGTGCCGATGACGCCTTAGAGTACTTCTCTGCATACGTTACGGAGAAGGCCCTTTCTGTTGATAACATTTTCGTTATCCTGCTAATCTTAAGGTACTTCAAGATTAAAGATGAGTACTACCATGACATTCTGTTTTGGGGAATCTTAGGTGCTATCGTTTTCAGAGCAATTTTCATATTTCTGGGAGCCCTACTCATCGGTGAATTTCACTGGATACTCTACATTTTTGGTGTCTTCCTGGTTTACTCGGGTATCAAAATCTTCAATGAAGATGATGATATGGAAATCGAGCCAGAAAAAAATATCCTTACCAGATGGGCTAAAAAGGTACTTCCCATTTCTACTGAAGACAGAGGTGGACGATTTGTATTCATAGAAAAAGGAAAACTGTGGTTTACTCCACTTTTTCTAGTCATTCTTCTCATCGAATCAACTGATTTAATTTTTGCAGTAGACTCCATCCCTGCGGCATTTGCAATCACACAAAATGAATTTGTGATTTATACTTCAAATATTTTTGCCGTTATGGGACTCCGTGCCATGTTCTTCTTATTGGCCAATATATTGGATCGCTTTTATCTACTACAAAAAGGCCTTTCTATTGTCTTAATATTCATTGGCGTAAAAATGCTTATGGAAATGAGCATAGTGCAGCAGGGATTTCAAATGGCATTCGGTATTGAGCACGCTCATATTCCTATCATCTGGTCTTTCATTGTTATCATGGCAGCACTTACTCTTTCTATTGTTCTGTCTATCATGTTTCCAGAAGAGGAGAAAATCGTTGAGCCAGTGGAAACCACTAAAAATTAATACACTTTATCGTTACTTTTGATGTCTAATTTTCGTTAGGCACTTATAAAAAGTAAACTATGTACATCCCATTTGACGAAATGGCTGACACCTCGCGTGTTTGGATATATCAAGCTGACAAACAACTTTCCACAGCTGAACAATCTCAAATTGAATCTAAATGCAACTCCTTTCTACAAGAATGGGCTGCACATGGACAGGCATTAAAGAGTTCGTTCCAAATTATCCATGATAAATTTTTGGTGATTAGTGTCGACGAATCATTCAATCAGGCAAGCGGATGTTCCATAGATGCTTCCGTTGCACTTGTTAAGAACCTAGAGCAGGAACTGGGAATCAATTTCTTTGACAGAACAAAAATTTGTTTCCTTGTTAATGATGAGATTGTTGAAATACCTTTAAACGGAATCAAATCTGAGGTTGAAAATGGAAATATTAAATCGGACACGTTAACATTTAACAATTTGGTTTCCGACATTCGTTCATTTCAAACCGACTGGAAAGTAGAAGCAAAAAACAGTTGGCTCAAACGCTATTTCCAGTAAGGGGCGTATATTAGGAATGTGTTTTATCTTTAGGTAAACTATAAATGGATTTTATGGCCAGCAACAACAAACTTTTCAGTTTATTTCTAATTATCCTTTTGACTTCATGTAGCGCTTCCAAAAAAGCAAATAAGAGTCTTGAAGCGGGAGAATACAGCGATGCCATATACCTGTTAGAAAAGTCGATAAAACCAGACGACCCTGAGTCAAATTTTCTGCTGGCCGAAGCCTATAGAAAATCTAACCGAATTCAAGAAGCTGAACCCTATTACATGGCTGCCATCGATGCAGGCGTCCAGGATGAAAGCGCCTTTTATTACTATGCCGTCTCACTCAAGGCCAATGATGACGTAAAAAGAGCCAATCAAGTACTCGAAGACTATCTGAAAAAAGGCCAAGATGATGCCGTGGTGGCATTAGCCGAACGCGAACTGAATAACCTGGGACAACTTCCAGAAATAGAAACACGAGTGAATCATTTCAGGGTTAAGAACCTTGAAGCGATCAACACAAAGTTCGCTGAATATTCACCGTTCTATAGTGATGGGAAACTCTATTTTACATCAAACAGGCATGGCGGTAAAATCTACAAAGGCACAGGAACTCCCTTTACAGACATCTACATGGTAAATACCCGGGGGGCAAATGTAGATCTCGCAACTCTGGAAGAGCTCAGCCCAATTATCAATGAACCCAATGTAAATCTAGGTTCAATTACCATGTCTAAAAACGGCAATACGGTGATTTTTGCAAAAGGAAATTCGGGTAAATCCTCAGGAGCTAACGAAGTCAATCTTTATTTTACTCGCTACAGAAATGGCGCTTGGCAAACGCCTAGACCATTGAGCATTAATGGCCAAGACTCTTGGGACTCTACACCTGCCCTTAGTCCTGATGGCAAAACATTGTTTTTCTCATCTAACCGCGAAGGAGGATTTGGAGGACTGGATATCTACACAGCTTCATTAAACAGAAGGGGGAGATGGGTGGATGTTAGAAATATGGGAGAAGGAATAAATACGCCTGGCAATGAAATATTCCCTTATGTAGGCGGTACAGGAAAATTATATTTCTCTTCCGACGGTTGGCCAGGTTTTGGAGGACTAGATATTTTTGAAGCAACCAGAGCAGGCGGTCATGTAAAACTTGAAAACCTTGGTACTCCCATCAATTCGAATGCTGATGATTTCGGTCTCTTTCTTTTTAACCCTTCGCGCGGTTTTTTTACCTCCAACAGAAAAGGTGGCAAGGGAGATGACGACATCTATACTTTCGTCAATGATGATCCAGAATTGCGCATAGTGAATTACTGGCTTTCTGGCACCACGCTGACACATGAAACTGATAGTCAGTTGGTCGCTTTATCCAATACCAAAGTAGTATTAAGGGATCTGGATGATAACATCGTTGATGAGCAATTCACACAGGTGGATGGCAAATACAGGTTTCGTGTATTCTCAGAAGAAAAATATTATCTGGTTGCAGAAAAAGAGGAATACTTCACCACACGCATCGACTTTTCCACCATTGGAAAATCAGTTGATAAATCTACATTAAAAAATACTATAACAAATGTTGAGTTCGAAGTGGATCTTCCGCTGGAAAAAATCGTCGTAGACAAAGCTATTGTACTCAACAACATTTACTACGATCTCAACAAGGCAGATATTAAACCCGAGGCTGCTGCTGAACTGGATAAACTGGTCACTCTGATGAGAGACAACCCCAATATCAATATTGAGTTAAGTTCACATACTGATGTAAGGTCTAGTCACGAATACAATATGAGCCTGTCTCAGCGAAGAGCCCAGAGTGCAGTGAACTATATCGCTTCTCAAGGAATTGAGAACAGAAGAATGGTAGCGAAAGGATATGGAGAAACCAAATTGATCATCGAAAATGCCAAGACTGAAGAGGAACATCAGGTAAACAGAAGGACAGAATTCAAGGTTACTAGATACAATAAGAAATTCGAGAAGCAAAACACCGAAGATTATGACGAGTCAGATAGGTTTTTTGACGATGTAGAGGACTCACAGTAAACACCGATAGGATGTTTAGGGGAATTACCTAACCGTCTAATTAAAACGAACACCTCCAACTTTTTGTGAAAAATTTCAAATAAATATTTTTCCTTTTACTTGATTTTTTTTGCCAATTCTGGCCATTATCGTACCTTTTAAGGAACAAAATTCATTTTTAGGAGAATCCTGTATTCTCTTTTTTTTAAAAACGGTTGATCTTTGAAGTTGTAATGGGTGTAACGAACAGGCTTACATACAAGACTGTTTTAGATTACATAAACCGAAAAGACAATTGGGAGACAAACAAGCCTAACCAATTTGAGCGATAGATAAATATGAAAGGTTTTTTTATTAGAGCGACAAGAGTGACCCCCTCGATCTACTTCGATCCAGGAAAAGGGCTACTTGATATTCGAGGCAAATCAAGCCCGGAAAACCCATTGGTGTTCTACAGATATATCAATGACTCTATCGATCATTTTGGCAAGACAGACAAGGCGGCCATCACTCTAAATGCAGCCTTCGAGTACTTCAATACCAGCTCGTCCAAATGTATATACATACTCTTCAAGAAATTAAATGACCTTAAAGTAGAACGAGGAAAAGAGATACATATCAATTGGTACTACGAAGAAGGTGACGAAGATATGCTGGAAGCAGGCGAAGACCTGAGTTCATTCTTCAACTACGAATTCAACTATGTCGAAATCCCTGAGATAAAAATCTTAGGAGAAATGAAAGAAGAGTCTTCGGAGAATTAAATCAGAGCATTCTTAAGATATTCTAAAGGCCTTGTATATCTACAAGGCCTTTTTTGAATCTATTCAATTCACTTTTGGTCGAAAGAGCCAAAAATTCAATCTATCAATTCCTTTGATTCATCGATCATCTCATTTTAGTCATCTAAAACATGGCTCCTATTGGTCTAATAACTCGTTGTAAACCTTGAATTATCAATAATTCAATTCAACTTTGTTTTGTTGAATTAATTCTATTAATAATAATATTATTAGAATTAATTAGTTATATAAGTCAATTAAATATTTTTTTAATCCTATAAATCAAACAGCTATGGATCGAGAATATAAATATTTGTTGCTCTATTTTATCGGGTTGGTTTTGCTCACAATAGTTAGCTAGCCAACTAAAAAATTACCGCTATGGTAAGAATTTCGGAGCGGCTTTTGTCGCTTCGATTCCTGAGCTGTCCCGCGCCATTTGGTGCGGGATATTTTTTTAGGACGCTAATTTTCTGAATACCTCAGCAATATTCTGAACCATCACCACTTCAATCTTAAAATTAGCGGCCTCCACCGCTTTCGAATTGTTCTTGGAAACAAATATCTTCTTGAACCCTAATTTCTCTGCTTCCGAAATTCGACTCTCAATCCTATTCACAGCTCTTACTTCTCCTCCTAAACCTATCTCCCCAGCAAAACAAATGTCAGAACTCACGACCTTTTCTTCATAAGAAGAGACAATTGAAACTGCAATACTCAAATCCAAAGCGGGATCATCAATTTTTAGCCCCCCAGCTATATTCAAGAATACGTCCTGATTACCCAAACGAAGGCCTCCTCTTTTCTCTAATACAGCTAGGAGCATATTAAGCCGTTTGGCATCGTAGCCAGTAGTACTTCGTTGAGGTGTGCCATAAGCTGAAGCGCTGACCAACGCTTGAGTCTCAATGAGCAGAGGGCGATTGCCTTCGATCGATGCTCCAATAGTCACCCCACTGAGTTCGCTGTCCTTGTGCGCGATCAAAATCTCCGACGGATTAGAAACCTGACGCATGCCAGTACCAGACATTTCATAAATACCCAATTCAGAAGTCGATCCAAATCTATTCTTGATCGTTCTCAGGATTCTATAACTCAGATGGCGATCTCCTTCAAACTGGAGTACGGTATCCACCATATGCTCCAAAACCTTGGGCCCGGCTATAGTACCCTCTTTTGTAATATGACCGATAAGAAATACAGGTACATTTGAGGTCTTTGCAAACTGAAGGAGCTCTGCCGTGCATTCGCGAACTTGGCTCACACTTCCAGCGGAGCTATCTACTTTAGATGAAAACAACGTCTGAATAGAATCTATGATAAGAATTTCTGGATTGACCTGCTTGATCTGCTGAAAGATATTGTTCAGGGAGGTTTCTGAAAGGAGCAAACAATTGTCTGACTTTGCCTGCATACGCTCTGCGCGCATTTTTATCTGCTGGGGACTCTCCTCTCCTGACACATATAATATTTTCTTATTAGGTAGGCCAAGAGCTACTTGTAAAAAAAGAGTAGATTTTCCTATACCTGGTTCTCCTCCTATCAGCACCAAAGATCCAGGCACAATACCTCCACCCAATACACGATTCAATTCTTCGTCAATTGTCTTGAATCTGACGCTATCCTCTGCCTTTATTTCTTGAATAGACACGGCCTGATTCGGTCTTGCATTTTTATCCTCCTCGGTCCAAATCTTCGTATTGCTCGTTGTTTGAGTCACCACCTCTTCTACATAAGAATTCCATTCACCACACGATGGACATTTACCTACCCACTTTGGAGATTGAGCTCCACAATTCTGACAAAAAAAAGCTGTTTTAGTTTTAGCCATAGACACTGAAGTTTGAAGCGACAATTTAAATTGAATTTCAAAAAGAAATTGCGTTTTTAACCCAATGACTTTTCTCATAAAATTAGACTTGCTGCCTTACGTCAAATCACATACTTTTGCTCTTATTTTTAATAATTCTAAATAAGAGTATTCATGCGATCAGTGGCACAGCTTAGACCAGGCGAGAAAGGAATTGTAAACAATTTTACCAATGAATATATCTCTTTGAAATTATTAGAAATGGGTGTACTCCCTGGCACAGAAGTAGAAATGAAATTTTCTGCTCCACTGGGAGACCCGATCTGCATTCGTGTTTCTGGCTATGATTTGTCTTTAAGGTTAGAAGAGGCGGCAACCATTACTTTATCTTAATAACCCATGAGCAACGCTTTGTTAAATGTCGCCCTGATTGGCAATCCAAACGCAGGTAAAACTTCCATTTTTAATTTGCTCACTGGGATGAACCAAAAGGTGGGTAACTTTCCTGGTGTTACTATGGATAAAGTCAGCGGTACGTTCCGACAAAATGGGACTGTGGCTAATGTGATAGACTTACCAGGGACCTATAGTATTTATCCTCGCTCCATGGATGAGCGGGTAGTATTTGATGTGCTTAGCGACAAAAAAGCACATGACTTCCCTGATAAAATCGTTGTCATTGCAGATGCGTCTAACCTTGAAAGAAATCTCCTACTATTTACGGAAATTCAAGACCTAGGCCTGCCTACTATACTGGTATTATCCATGCTTGACGTAGCCAATAGAAGTGGACTGAATATAGATCTTAGTGCTTTGGAGGAACAATTCAATACCACTGTCTTAACTATAAATGGTAGAACTGGCGAAGGCATTCAAGAACTGAAAGGAGTTTTGTTAGAAGATGTACCTGCATCGAAAAAACTGTTCTACGATATCAATGAGCTGTCTCCAGAGATCATACCAGTTATTAAGGAGAAATTTGAGCTCGATAATGACTATGTAGCGTATCAATACGCGCAACAAACTTATAGTAAAACTTTTTTGAGCAATGACGAAAAGCAATTTATTGCTGACGAGAAAATAAAGTACAATTTTTGTGACCGTCAGTTTCAAACCACTGAAACTGTTGAACGCTACAAAATCATCCGTGAGAAACTCTCACACATTGTAACAAAAACCAACCTAGAAACTACTGCCACTCGCAATCAAAAAATAGATAAAATATTGACCCACAAAGTCTATGGTTACCTCATATTCTTTGTGATTCTCTTCGCCTTGTTTCAGTCCATTTTTGCATGGGCTGAACCCTTTATGGATTACATCGATTTCGGCTTTGCCAAATTGAGTAGTTGGGCCAAAACTTATTTGCCATCCGGGGTTCTTACTGATCTTATTGCGGAAGGGATTATTCCCGGCCTTGGTGGCGTGGTTATATTCATTCCTCAGATTGCTCTTCTTTTCTGTTTCATCGCGATCCTTGAAGAATCTGGTTATATGGCTCGTGTGGTTTTTCTAATGGACAAAATCATGAGAAAATTTGGGCTCAATGGAAAGAGTGTTGTTCCCTTGATCTCTGGTGTAGCTTGTGCCATCCCTGCGATTATGGCCGCTAGAAATATCGAAAGTTGGAAAGACCGTATCATAACCATCTTTGTAACTCCATTTATGAGTTGCTCGGCCAGACTCCCTGTCTATGCTATTTTAATCGCCTTGGTTATCCCTAATGAATATCTCTTTGGCTTTTTAAGTGTACAGGGACTGGCCTTGATGGCGCTATATCTTATCGGTTTTTTTGGCGCCATTTTTTCTGCCCTGTTGATGAAAAAGATTCTAAAGGTAAAAGAGCAGAGCTATTTCATTATGGAGTTGCCGATTTATCGCTGGCCGAAATGGAAAAATGTTTGGATCACGATTTTTTCAAAAAGCAAAACTTTTGTATTTGAGGCGGGTAAAATCATTCTTGCCATTTCTATTATCCTTTGGGTACTGGCCTCATACGGCCCAGGAGAAAATTTCACTCAGGCGGATCAAAAAATAATGGAAAAGTATCCGGAGTTAAGTGTTGATTCTCCAGAATATGATGATGCCCTGAACGCACATAAACTAGAATATTCTTATGCTGGTTTATTAGGTAAATCTATAGAACCAGCCATTCGCCCACTGGGTTATGATTGGAAAATTGGAATAGCACTGATTACTTCTTTTGCGGCAAGAGAAGTTTTTGTTGGTACCATAGCTACTATATACAGTGTAGGCTCCGAAGCAGAAGACGAGTCCACCATCAAGGACAAATTAAGGGCGGAAATCAATCCCTACACAGGTCAGCCGATGTACTCCATTGCGCTAGGTGTATCCTTAATGCTGTTTTATGCGTTTGCCATGCAATGCATGAGTACGCTGGCAGTCGTTTATAGAGAAACTAAATCCTGGAAATGGCCTGTTCTTCAGTTGATCTATATGTCAGCAGTTGCTTATATTTTTGCGTTAATCGCCTATCAATTATTAAGCTAATACATGACTGACCATCCTGGAAATTACTATGAATCTCGCCTTGAAGAATTAAGACAAAAGTCCGTAGGGCTTGAACAGAATGAGACTCGTCTGTCCTGGATTAGAGTACTCATTTTTTGTGCTTTTATAGTAGCTGCAGTGTATTTTGCCAATGTCAGGGAAATACAATTGATGATTTTAAGTGTTCTGTTGTTTGTACCTGTTTTTGGTTGGATCATTCAAAAACACAATAAGTTCAAGTTTGCCTTAGCCCAGCATCAGTTTTTAGTTGCTATCAATGAAAACGAGCTCAAGAGGGTTTCAGGTAAATTTTCAGACCTAGACGACGGTATAGAATACCTCGACACCCACCATTCCTATGCTCCGGATTTGGATTTATTTGGCTCTAATTCCCTTTACCAACTTTTAGTTAGAAGTAAACTGTCTGGTACTCGGGAAATCATCAAAAATTGGTTGCTTGCTAAATCTTCAAAACCTGAAATAGAAGAACGACAACAGGCTGTTCAAGAACTATCAGAGGATACCTCCTGGAGACAGAATTTAACTGCCTATGGCTATCATGGGGATCAGCGAAATGCTCAATACACGAATGTCGTTGTTTCATTGGTTCAGTGGATCGACGAAAATCTGCGACTCATAGACAATTCCTTTTGGCGTATCATGCGATATTTGATGCCGACAATTTCAGTTAGTATATTATTCGGCATCAATATACTAGGTTGGCCCTACCAGTGGATTTATTTGCCAATACTAATAAACCTCGGGCTGCTGTCCGTCATTTTCAAGCCTCTTATGGAAGTGACTAATGAGTTTGGCAACATCTCCTCGTTTCTAAAAGGCTACGAAAAAGTAATCACTGAAATTGAGCAAAAGAATTTTCAATCTCCACTATTGCAGAAGCTGCATAAGCAGCTAAGAACAGATGAAGACAGTGCATCAAACGCAATCAAATCTCTTCGCAGAATTTTAATGTTTTTATTGAGTCGAGCGAATGTTTTATACCTACCGTTCAACGTTCTATTTTTATTAGATGTCAATTGGTTGTCTATGGCGATCAGTTGGAAAAAGAAAAATATAAGTCAGGTAGAAAAATGGTTTGATGCGGTTCATCAGATTGATGCGTTGAGCGATATCAGTTCCTACTCATTTTCTAATCCTCACTTTTGCTATCCGAAAATATCTACGGAAAACCATTTACTCATTGTAAAAGAAATGGGTCACCCACTCATAAAACCTGAGCAACGAATATGCAATGATTTCAGTCTCTCGGGAATTGGCAAGTTAGGGCTTGTTACCGGATCCAACATGTCTGGGAAAAGCACTTTTCTTCGTACGATTGGAGTTAACCTAGTATTGGCTCAAATGGGAGCGCCTGTGTGTGCCAAAAAATTCGAATGTTCGTTGGTGCAAGTCTTTACAAGTATGCGAACACAAGACAATCTAGAAGAAAACGTTAGTTCATTTTACGCCGAACTGCAACGATTAAAAAATCTATTGGACCTGTTGAAAAAAGACGAGCCTATATTCTATATGCTTGACGAAATACTGAAGGGCACCAATTCGGAAGACCGACACAAAGGGGCACTTTCATTGATTGATCAATTGATTAACGAAAACTGTCGTGGACTCATCTCAACGCATGACATTCAGCTGTCTTCTCTGGCTCAAGAACATGCCAATATTCAAAACATGAGTTTCAACAGTACCATCATCAATGATGAAATCAAATTCGACTACAAACTGTCGTTTGAGCCTTGCAATAGTTTCAACGCAAGCAAGTTGATGGAAAAGATGGGTATCATCAAAAAATAAGAATCGCTTCAAGGATTGAACAGCCCTGTTTAGTTTTGCGCCACACAAGCAAAAAGATAGATGAGTTTCGATCCGAATGTAAAAATTGGTGTTCTCGGTGGTGGTCAGCTGGGAAGAATGATGATTCAATCAGCCATTGACATTAATCTGGAAATTAAATCAATGGATCCCGATCCCAATGCACCATGTAAATCTATTGCTTCAGAATTTGTGAATGGCGACATTCGTGATTTCGATCAAGTAATGGCCTTTGGAGATTCTTGCGACATTATTACAGTGGAAATCGAGAATGTAAATATTGAAGCGCTCGAAGCACTAGAAAAAAAAGGCAAGCAAGTTTACCCTCAACCGCATGCATTAAAGACCATCAAAGATAAAGGCCTTCAAAAGCAGTTTTATCTAGACCATGGCATAGCTACATCGAAATTCGTTTTAACCAATTCATTTGAAGACATCCATCAAAACAAGCATTTGCTTCCTGGCGTGCATAAACTAAGAACGGAAGGTTATGACGGGCGAGGCGTACAGGTGATCAAAACAGAAGCCGATATTCCTAAAGGATTTGACAAGCCTTCCTTAATTGAAAAATTTGTGGATTATGACCGGGAAATTTCTGTAATCGTTGCACGTAATGCAAAAGGTGAAATGACTACCTACCCCGTAGTAGAATTGGAATATCATCCGGAAGCCAATCTAGTAGAATTTCTTTTTGCCCCTTCGAGTTTGTCAGAAGACATTAAAATCAAAGCGCGAGAAATGGCCAAGAAGGTTATTTCCTCTCTAGACATGGTGGGCCTATTAGCAGTGGAGATGTTCGCCACCAAAGATGGCGAGGTCATCGTGAACGAATGCGCACCACGAACACACAATAGTGGTCATCAAACCATTGAGGGTAATGTTACTTCGCAATTCGAGCAGCACATTAGAGCAATTTTAAATCTCCCACTGGGAGACACCTCTATTATAGGTGCCTCCGTAATGATAAATTTGCTAGGTGAGGAAGGATATACTGGGGTTGCTCAATATGAGGGTTTAGAAGAAGCCTTGGAGATTGAAGGGCTTCATGTACATTTGTACGGTAAAAAACTGACAAAACCTTTCAGAAAAATGGGACATGTAACTCTGGTTGGTGACAGTTTAGAAAGTTTAAAGACTATAGCACGATCAGTGAAACAATCAATCAAAATCAAAGCATAAATGACACCATCAGTAGGAATTATCATGGGTAGCAAAAGCGACCTGAATATTATGAATCAGGCAGCCGAAGTTTTGCAACAATTAGGTGTAGACTATGAGCTGACTATTGTTTCTGCTCATCGAACCCCACATCGAATGGTTGAATATGCGGAAAACGCCAGGTCAAGGGGCCTCAAAGTAATTATTGCAGGTGCAGGCGGAGCTGCCCATTTACCTGGCATGGTCGCTTCTATAACTACATTGCCTGTGATAGGAGTGCCTGTAAAGTCTAGCAACTCTATAGATGGTTGGGATTCTGTGCTTTCGATTCTTCAAATGCCTGGCGGTGTTCCTGTAGCTACTGTAGCCCTTGATGGTGCTAAAAATGCCGGTATTTTAGCTGCACAAATAATTGGCAGTCATGATGAGGTGGTTGCCGACAAATTAGCACAATACAAAGTTGAGATGCGCGAAAAAGTAGAAGATTCTATCCGTAGCTTATAAAATCTCTTCATATTTTTGAGAAAGAAACAATAAAGCTGATCTTAACCGTTTAGTTTTTAGTATTTCTAAAATTAGAAATATTAGTATATTGCCATTCAGCGTGGCAAAAAGTGTAGAATAAATAAAATTTGTGCAACTTATCAGATCTGTCTTGACAAAATATACACGGTATTTTAACACCATTTTTTATGGGTTGATTGCCATACTGTTTTCCATGTGCAATGCAGGGGAATTAGATTTCGATGACATTGAAGTTCCGACCTATACGCCATTGGTAGTTGCCCCCATCGGTCAAACTTCCTATACTATAGAGAATCTTATCGAAAAATTGAAAGACTCCACTTTAATCATAACGGAAGATAATTCTAATTTGATTTTTGTTTCTTATAGAGATACTACTCTATTTGATGATTATTTGTCCATTATTGAATTAGAAGATGTAACTAACTCTGACGCCATTGATGCTGGACTTGACCCAATACCAGGGTCACCCGGCCCCCAAGACGTTGTCATTCCAACCCAAGATTTGTCTTTTGAATATACATCACCTAACAACGAAGAATTGGATTCGGTAAAATACACAGCAGGCACAATAACCCTAGATATTCAGAATGGCTATGCTTCAGTATTAGAATATGAGCTAACTCTAAACGACATTGTAAATTTGGACACTGGAGATCCAATGGTAATATCAGGCACGCTACCAGCTAGTGGCAGTGATAATGTAAGTCAGCAGCTGACCAATCACAAAACGCTCATTGAGCAAATCTCAAATACCAATATCTTCACAGGCGATTTTGATGGGGTTTTAAAAGTCAAAACCGGTGATTTCATAAATGGAACAGAAATCATCAATTACACATTGACAATCACAAACGCCGAGTTCAGTGAAATATACGGGTGGTTTGGAGATAAGACGATTGATCTTGCTGATCAAAGCATAAATATTGACTTTTTTGAAGGCATTTCTGAAAATGGATTAGTCTTCAATAATCCTCAGCTTAATTTTTATATTAACAATGCATTCGGTGTTCCAATGGGATTGAACTTTGAAAATATATCCACTTCAAATGCAGATGGATCATCGGTTAGTTTATCAGGAACGATCACAGACTCTCCACAATTCGTACGTGCACCAAGTACCAGTCAGGTAGGTTCTATAGCAACTTCTGTTATCAACATAGATGAAAGTAATTCTAACATGAGGGACTTACTCGCTATATCACCAAACCAATTTAATATTTCTCTTTCTGGTGAAGCCAACTATACGAATGAAGATGGAAGTGACCGAAATTTTGTGACGGCTACAAGCGAAGTTGAAGTAGTCACTGAGATTAATCTACCTCTGAATGTGAAGCTTACTGATGTAACTCGTGATTTTCCTACTGGCATAGAGGGTTTCGACTTTGAAGAAGCAGATACTATCAGACTCGTATTAAATACAGTCAACCAATTACCCTTTGACGGAGTAATTGATATGCAGTTTTTAGCTGCAGACTCTTCTGTTTTATTTGAAATCACAGATATTCTGTTTTTCAATTCTGCAGAAGTACCATCATCTGGTAAAATTGAAGAGCCTGTAACAAATTCCGCAATAGTTAAAATACACAAAGGTGAGAATGGTGGTTATCAGGAACTACTCGATGCAAGTGTACTCAATCTATTAACTCATATTACAAGCTATAAAGCCAGCGAAGATAATTTCGTGAAAATATTTTCCGATTATGAGCTGCTAATTCAAGTAGGAACTGAAGCAAACATTAGTCATGAGTTATAATTTAATATCACGTTTTCTACTAGCCCTAGCCTTTTGTCTTGTAAGTACCAAAATGGTACATGCCCAATCTGGTATTTCCTTATATCACTTGACCAACAGCACATTTCAGGGGAATAATTTCAATCCAGCCTTTTTCCCTGAAGGAAAAACATTTGTCGGATTACCTGTAATATCCGGGATCTCAATTGATTACAATGGTCCTGTTAGTTATGAGGATGCTATTACAACCAACGAATTAGGTGAAAGAGAATGGGATATTGACAATTTTGTCAACAACGCCAAAAAAAGGAATTACGTGAGCATGGAAGCAGATATTTCTACGCTTCACGTCGCTTGGAGAAAATCTCCCACCCAAGGATATTCAATATTTATTAGGGAAAGAGTTGGTGCCAGAGGTTTTTATGGTGAAAACGTGGTAAAAACGGCTTGGCGTGGAAACACCGCCATCGTAGGTGACGAAATTGACCTGAGTAGAACAGCACTAGATGTCAGGTATTACAGAGAATATGGATTTGGTGTGTGGAAAAGCATTCCAAATAGAGCCATAAATATCGGTGTGCGCGTTAAGTTTCTTAATGGTATGATCAGCGCAGTAACTGATAACAAATTCGACGGTTCTGTAGGGTTTGAAGAAAACACATACAATGCAAACTTCGATCTTCAGGGAGCTACCGTAAATACTTCAGGGCTTAATTTAATAGATAGTGATGATCTCACCTCTCATATGATCAGCAATGGAAATTTAGGAGCAGGAATTGACATAGGCGCGCATTGGAAAATCAACAAAGAATTGTCAGCAGCTGTTTCAGTTAATGATCTTGGCTTTATTCATTGGAAAGTTGATCCTGAAAACTATCTGCTTGCAGACACTACTTTTAGATTCACAGGGATCGACCTAGCTGATGTAAGCAATTTTGAAGATGCGTATCTGGATACATTAAAAAACGCACTCCAGGATACTACACTTTATAGAGCATATACCACAGGACTCAATACAACTTCTTATGCCAGTTTAATGTATCAATTGACACCTAATGATAGATTTACTGGTACCATTGCTGCGCATATCGTTCGCGGAAATTTCCGAATGATCTATTCTGCTGCCTATACTAGAAAAGTCGGTCGAGCACTAAATGTATCTGCCAATGTATCAAGAATACCTCAGCAAGGAATAGATCTTGGACTAGCTGCAGCAGTTAATTTTGGATCTTGTCAAATCTATATGGCATCAGATAAACTACTGAGGGTCTGGGATGTTACAAAAATTGACGCTGTGGACTTTCGATTTGGATTTAACCTTGTATTTAATGGGAAAGGGAAATCTCCTAAGGATGACAACAGCGACTTGATGCACCCATCACCTTACAGCAAAAAAGAGAAAGTTGAAAAGAGTGATGGAATCTACTGGATAATTAGAAAACAAAAGCCACGACCCGTTTACGAAAAGTCCAATTTCAAGGATTATTAATTCACGCCAACTGCGAATTGCTCCATATCGTCAAGCGTGATTTTGCCTTCATAAAACGCTTTACCAAAAATCACCCCGTAAACACCAATATCATTTAATCTTTTGATATCGTCTACGTTTCTAATACCACCACTAGCAAATAGGCAAAGATTAGGGAACTTTTCGATGACTTCTTGATACAAATCAAATGAAGGTCCTTCCATAGCCCCTTCTCTCGAGATATCCGTAGTCTTAAGATACTTGAGTCCTCTAGAGTAGAAATAATCAATATGCTCGAACGTATCAAGCTTTGTTCCTTTTTGCCAACCTCCTACACGTATAAGGCCATCAAGAGTGTCTGCGCCCAGGGCAATTTTTTCACGGCCATATGACATCATCCATGAAGTAAACAGTTCAGGATTATAAACCGCTATTGTAGCTGAAGTTATACTTTCAGCGCCATACTCAAATGATTTAGTTACATCGCCGTCGGTATGAATACCGCCAGAAAAATTGATAGCTATATCCGAATAGCCAGACATCATCTCAAGAATATGATAGTTTACAGGTGTACCTTTTTTTGCACCATCCAAATCAATAAGGTGTAATCGATTGATCCCATGATCCTCGAATTGACGGGCAAGGTCTATCGGACTTTCGTTATAGATTTTTCCGGAAGAATAATCGCCTCTGGTCAGTCTGGTTACTTTGCCATCCTTAATTGAAATCGAAGGAACTAAAAGCATATATTTAATGGGTTACAGGTAAACAAATAAAACTAATGTAGAATTACATCAGCGAATTTGCGCTTTAAACTATTGTTAATTCTACAGGCAATGGGAAAAAGTCCATCAAACCACCACAATTAGGAAATGGGCGGATACACAATATAACGAAATTAGTCCATTTTTACAAGCTTAAAACCTTGTCCATGAACCGTAAGAATATGTACGGATTCCTCTTCCTTTAGATACTTTCTGAGTTTAGCGATATAGACATCCATGCTCCTTGCATTAAAATAACTATCATCCTTCCATATAGCCATCAATGCAACACTTCGATCCAACGTCTCATTCATGTGATCACAAAACAGCTTTAGCAATTCATTTTCCCTTGAGGTTAATTTAATCTCTCCTGACGGCCTTTCAAGTACACTTTTATCATAACGAAAAAGCATTGAACCCAACTCATAAGACGTTTTATTCAACTTTCCATTGCCTTTATTATTCGTTCTTTTTAATATGACCTGTATGCGAAGTAAGAGCTCTTCCATACTGAAAGGCTTCGTCAAATAATCGTCAGCGCCCAACTTGAGGCCTTCGATGGTATCCTCTTTCATAGACTTTGCCGTGAGAAAAATCAGCGGAGCCTGCTTGTCCATGGCACGAATATCTCGAGCTAGAGAAAAGCCATCTTTTTTGGGCATCATTACATCTAGAATACAGAAATCAAAATCTCCTTCTTGAAAAGCCCTGAAACCCGCTTCCCCGTCCTGGCACAAAACGGTTTCATATCCCTTAAGTTGAAGATATTCATTAAGAATTTGTCCCAAATTAGGGTCGTCTTCCACAAGTAGAATTTTGACTTTACTCATATCACTCTTTATTTAGTTGGTAAGGAAGAAACACAGTAAACTCACTTCCTTTTTTCAGCTCGCTTTTCACTTGAATATTACCTCCATGTGCCTCCACCATGTTCTTTACATAAGCTAGTCCAAGACCAAATCCTTTTACGTCATGCAGATTGCCTGTAGGTATTCTATAAAACTTTTCAAAAATCTTGTTAACTACTTCTTTCGACATGCCAATACCTTTATCAATGATCTTAATCATTATGCCTTTGGCATGATCAATGGTCATGATTTTGATGGCTGGTTTATCCGCAGAATATTTATTCGCATTATCCAATAGGTTGTACACGATATTGGTCAAGTGCATTTGATCAGCAGTAATCGTCTGATTGATCGCCAGTAAATCCGTTGATATCTGCCCTCCTTTACTTGTTACCTGAATTTGAATATTGGCCAGAGCCTTTTCTATAATCTCGTGTACGTTGACCTGTTCCAGCTTTAGCTTGAAATCATTCCGCTCTATCACCGCCATTTGAAGAACTTTTTCGACCTGAAGTCCCAAACGTTTATTCTCATCATGTATAATACCCAGGTACCTTTCACTAAGCCCTTCAGTATTTCTAATTTGATCATCACGAAGTGCTTCACAGGCCAATGAAACCGTTGATATCGGGGTTTTAAACTCGTGGGTCATGTTATTGATGAAATCACTTTTTATCTCCGAAAGTTTCTTTTGTCTGAAAATCGTATGAATGGCAAAAGAGAAGCAAACCAGAATGATTACGATAAAAATTAAAGAAGACACTAGTGTCACCCATATTTTACCCAATAAATAAGTCTGCTGATCTGGAAACCTAACTACCAAATAGCCTGCAGCACCCATGATATCGTTTGGGAAAAGACTGGCTCTTAAATCGGATGATTGTAATTCAGATCTGCTGTCAGCAATTTGCTCAATGGTGAATCTTTCTTCCAGCGGATCAAATATGCCAAAGTCAAATGGTAGTTCTATTCCTCGATCCTGCAGACTACTCTTTAGTAACGAATCTGCCTCTTGAGCATCAATTCTGCTATTCAAAGACTTAACCCCTGCAAACAATTCATGCATGGCCAATTGAACATACTCACTTTTCTTGGCAATTCGCTTTAATCTTTTCTGATATTCAATGTTGTTGGTAATAATTGAATCGACTTCACCTTCTTTGATGAAAATCTCTTCATCCGAATCATCCGATGGAGTTTCAGTTAATGTAATCGAAACATTTTTAAGTTTTGGATCATTTTTCTCTGAATCAAAATAGAAACTCAACCACTCAGGGCGTCTACTAGAGTCTTTGGCATAATCCTGTACCTGAATGACTTTCTTTTCAAATGTGCTCTCTATCAACTCATATTGATTAGAGTCGCTTTCCGATGGGCTCTTAAATGCAAAATTGGTGTGAAAGTTATCCACCGCGACTATCATGGCTTCTTTCTTCTCCAACTTTTGAGCAACAGAAGTTAAAGCGTCTTGCACATCCCTTTTGAATGCTTCCTCATTAGCACTAATAATACTCTCAATCCAATAGACTTGAAATACCACAAGGCCCACGAGCGCCAATCCCATGGCCAAAATCAACCCTCTAATAGCCAATTTATTCATGTCTCAAATTTACGTTTTTGGAGAAGCAACGATCTCTATTTAACCAATTTTAACTATTTGAATTATTTATCCAGCAGTTGGATCAATTGAGTCAATTGAGTGATTTCAGATGTAACCTCCTCTTGATGACTATTCTTTGCCGGATTGAAATAGACCTGATCCATTCCAAAATCACGAGCACCTTTGATGTCTGTCCCAAGGTTGTCACCAATCATCAATGAGTCTTCTAAAACTGCTCCGGTATGCTTTATTGCATAATGGTAAATCCCAGCACTCGGTTTTTTATGTCCCGCCTTTTCTGATGTAATGATTTTATCAAAATATTGATCCAAGCCTGAGTGTTCCATTTTTATGGATTGAATCTCTTCAAAACCATTCGTGATGATATGTAGATCAAACTGATCTCTACAAAAGTCCAGTACCTCAAAGGCTCCATCAATTACTTTTTTCTTTTTGGAACATTCCACTAGAAAATTGGCATTCATGTCTACCAGCAAATCCTCTTTTACACTCCTCATATTGGCATTGGCGGCCTCCAGTACAATACGAAAGCGGTTATTTCTTAGATAGAATTTATCAATTTTACCTGTATCCAAATCCGCCCATAGTTTCGCATTTTCATGAAAAAAAACATCTCGAAATGTAACTTCATCCTGCACCCCATACTTGCCCAGATCGTACCTATGATATAAATCGAAAAGTGTTTCAGACGCATTAGCGTCCCAGTCCCATAAGGTATGGTCCAGGTCAAAGAACAAATATTTGTATGACTTCAATATTGAAATGGTTTTTTGTTGATGGATAACTCTCTATTCGAGTGAAGGACTTTGAGCGTTTCTAAATCCTTTTGGAGTTGCTGATCCTTGTTGAGAAACTTAAAAATTTGAGACACCATGCCCATAACCTCCTCCTTGATTTGATAAAACACCCATTGATCTTTCTTTCTGGAATTCAACAAACCGGCATGTTTTAAATAAGTGATATGTCTTGAAGTTTTCGTCTGTGTAAAATCCAATACATGCTCTATATCCGAAATGCTTAATTCGTTTTCATTGAACAACAAAAACATAATTCGCACTCTTGCCTCTTCTGAGAACGACTTGAAAATTTGCGAACCAAACTGAAGATTAAAATGCTTTAGCTGCATGGGTTCTGTAGTTTAGAGATTTATAGTGACCAAACCATCCAATAAGGATTGCTGAATAATTGTTTAGTTTTGTAAGCATAGAAAACCAACACGTGCAAATTAGCATTAAATAAAGAAAAAGAATCAGTGAAGCACATTTTAGCAGCTCTCTTCGGTATCATATTCATGTCCTATGCCTTTGTTTCATTTGGGCAAACGGATCAAAGAATCATTCAGTTTTCTGGAATCGTGGTAGGTGAAGACAGTACATCCGGAGTGCCTGGAGTGCACATTTTCGTGCCTAAAGGAGGAAGAGGAACTACTTCCAATCCGTATGGCTACTTCTCCATGCCTGTGCTTGAAAATGATAGTCTGATTATCAGTGCAGTTGGTTATGAAAAAATGCACTTGATTATTCCTGAAGGAGGAAATGACAACTATACGGTAATTGTAGAATTGTTGCCTGACACCACCTTCTTGCCAGAGCTTGAAGTCTATCCATTCCCTACAGAAGAACTTCTAAAAGAAGCAATTCTTGCTATGCAAGTGCCTTATCAATATCAATATAAAAATATGCAACAAAGTCTGGATCAGGCCATGTTGAATAAAATGTATAGGAATCTTCCTATGAATGCTGGTAACAACTACAACTACTATGTAAACCAGCAAATGCTCACTTACAATGCTAGGTTCCAGACTACTTCTGTGCCTCTGCTCAATCCTTTTGCCTGGGGTGAATTTATCAAATCACTCAAACGCAACAAGAACAAAAAGTAGTAAAAGAGAAAAGGGACAAAAAATGCCCCTTTTCATCAACCAACCGTAAACTATTATCTTTAATCTTCGAGCTGATAAACTATAGCAGTACTTGATTCCATAATCAAATTGCTTTGCCCGATGAGTACTCTCAGCTTCTGACTACTGGCTTCATGCATTGGAGTCATTTCTCCAGTCAGAACGAGATTGAAGTTTTTATCAAAGATTTGAACTGGAACGGGACAAGCCACACATTCGCCAACTGTTAAATCTTCGGTATCTACTATTTCCAAGATCTCTGTCTTGGCACTTTGTTCTACTTTTTCATTTTTATCTTCTGTGTTGGCATGGAGAGTGAAGCTGAATGCCACCAGAGAGAGTGCGAGTAAATAGGTGTGCGTTTTCATGAGTAATATATTTTGAGTAATTGACCTTGCCACTTTAATAACCAATCCAATGCCAACTATTGTTATCGTCTGATTAACAGCTATTTATGAATTTGTAGATTGACACGCAGATAGTGACACTGTTCGCTTATGTACAAAAAATGGGTCAAACCTGTACATAAAACCTTTTTTTGCCTACCGACGTAGTTAATTTTTTCTTTGGATACTGTGATGGCTTTTTGCTTTCAATTATCTTGTTGGGTGCAACAAATAGCGCTTTTCATGAATGAAAAACTAGACATCGACAACCTGCCAACCCTCACAGAAATGTTGTACCACTGGGAACAGGTGAAGCCCGACGAGGTTTTTCTTCGGCAGCCTACTGGAGATCAATGGACCACCTATACCTGGGCGGAATCAATTGATCAAATTCGTAGGATGGCGAATTATCTGATAGAATTGAACCTTCCTCTACTAAGCAAGATCGCCATTGTATCAAAGAATTGTGCACATTGGATACTCGCTGATCAGGCCATTACGATGGCAGGACATGTCTCTGTACCCTTGTACCCCAACCTGACCGCCGATCAGCTCAACGAGATACTAATCCACTCTGAATCGAAAGTGCTATTTACAGGAAAGCTCGAAGACTGGGATACAATGAAAGATGGGGTTCCTAAGGATATGCATGGTATTGCTTTGCCACTGAGTACCGAAACAGCTTATGAAAAATGGGATGAAATCATGGAGCGAACACCTCCATTGAAAGAAAATCCTATCCCCAAATCAGAGGATATGGTGGCGATCCTCTACACCTCTGGGACTACTGGTACTCCCAAAGGAGTTATGCTACATCATAATAACTACAAGTTGGCTGTTCGTGCCGTGCAAAAAGTACTTTCCGTGATAGACAAACCACACCGGTTTTTTTCATACCTACCGCTATGCCATGTGGCCGAACGTGGAGTGGTTGAGACTTGCGGAATTTACTCGGGAGGCTCTATATCTTTTGTTGAGTCCCTGGATACATTTGTGCAAAACCTACAGGACACACAGCCTACCATCTTTTTTGGCGTCCCCAGGATTTGGACAAAATTTCAACACGGAGTCTTAGCCAAAATCTCCCAGAAAAAACTGGACTTCCTACTCAGAGTACCTCTTCTTAGTGGATTGATCAAAAACAAAATCAAGAAAGGACTGGGCCTAAGCCAAGCAGAAATATTGGTTACCGCAGCTGCTCCTTGTCCTCGATCCTTGCACGAATGGTACCAAAAAATGGACCTTTCCCTCCTGGAACTCTATGGCATGACAGAAAATCATGGCATCTGTACGATCATACCACTGGATGCGATGCAGATGGGTTCTGTAGGAACTGCTTATCCTGATATGGATATTAGAATAGATGCAGATACCGGCGAAATATTGATGAAAGCAGATTGGGTCATGTCTGGATACTTCAAGGAACCCGAGCTGTCTGCTCAAGTATTGGCTGATGACTACCTCCACACCGGAGATATGGGCGAGCTGGATGCAAAAGGCTATCTGACCATTACTGGAAGAATAAAAGACACATTTAAAACCGCAAAAGGAAAATTCGTAGTACCAGGGCCAATCGAATGGGGATTTGCTCTCAATACCGATGTCGAACAAATCTGTGTATTGGGTAGAAGCTTGCCACAGCCTATTGCTTTAATTGTACTTTCGGAAATCGGCCTGAGCAAGTCTCAGGAAGATGTACTCCATGGATTGAAAGAAACCATCTCGCAAGTGGTGCAAAATTTGGTGGACTACGAAAAAATCAAAAAAGCGATTATAGTAAAGGAACCTTGGAGTATTGAGAACGGAATTTTGACTCCTACTATGAAAATTAAACGCAACGTACTTGAGCATCGTTATACAGAAAAACTAGAAGAATGGTACAGTCATCCAGAAACCATCATTTGGGAACAAATGTCTACTGCATGATCTCTTTCTTCTTTGTAGTTTTGCCTTTGTAGTTTTGCGATAAATAATGGGCTTGCGATGAATGTAGTGCGGAATAAAGAAACAGAATTTATAGACTTGGGATTGATTGATTATCAAGAGGCTTGGGATTACCAAACCAAATTGTTCGATCAAACCGTTGCACTCAAAATTGAAAACCGGAAAAAAGAAGAAACCGATCAAACGATAACTCCTAATTATCTGATCTTCTGCTCACACCCTCATGTCTACACATTAGGGAAGTCTGGTGATCAAGCTAACCTTTTGCTAGACGAAAAAGGGCTGGAAGAGAAACATGCCACCTTCTATAAAATCAATCGCGGTGGTGACATCACCTATCATGGACCAGGCCAGATTGTAGGTTACCCCATTCTGGATTTAGATAATTTTTTTACTGACATTCATAAGTACCTCAGGTTGCTTGAAGAAGCGATCATTCTCACGTTGGCGGATTATGGGATAGCAGCGGGTAGAATCGATGGATTGACGGGGGTTTGGATAGATATTGACAACCCTGCAAAAGCTCGTAAAATTTGTGCTATGGGTGTGAAATCCAGCCGATGGGTGACAATGCACGGCTTTGCCTTCAACGTAATGACCGATCTGAATTATTTCCAGAATATCATCCCCTGTGGCATTGATGATAAAGCGGTGACTTCATTGGAATTTGAGTTAGGCGAAAAGCCGGATATGAATGAAGTGCAAGAAAGATTAAAAGGACATTTAGCGGATTTGTTTGAGTTAGATCTAATCGATTCTTAAAGCACAATCTTACCCAACTTATCCATTACCTCCACTTTGTAGTTTCTTCCTACAGGTATACTTTCATTATTGAGTTCGATCTCACTGGCTGAGTAGCTTTCTATCTTCGGTATGTTGATGATAAAAGAGCGGTGTACTCTGATAAAATGATTGGCTGGTAGTTTGGTCTCTAGCACACTGATTTTTTGGTGAGTGACCACCTCTTTTTCAGCTGTCTTTATTTTCACGTAGTCCTTGATGCTTTCTATATACAAGATGTCTTTCAAGCACACACGTATCATTTTCTTATCACATTTGAAAAAGATAAAATCATCGCCTTCCGCATTAGTAGAAACCTCTACTTCTTTGGAGTGATTCAGTGCCTTAGAAACGGCCTTCATGAATCTATCAAATGATATTGGTTTGAGCAAATAATCTAACACTTCCAATTCGAAGCCTTCCAAAGCATACTCTCTATAAGCTGTAGTAAAAATTACCTTCGGAGGATTGGTAAGTGTTTTCAAGAATTCTATACCTGTCAATTTTGGCATTTGAATGTCCAGAAAAATGAGGTCCACTGGTTCGCCAGACTGGATATAGTCAAACGCTTTGATGGCATTTCTAAACTTGCCCACCAGCTCTAATGAATCAATTTTATCTACATAAGATTCTATGACCTCAATAGCCAAAGGCTCGTCATCTACTATTATACATTTCATGCCGTTTTCCTAAAGTTTATTTCCATCATTACGGTAAAAGTCTTGGCGCCGTCAATAATATCCAATCGATAGTCGTCTCTATACAACAGATCCAGTCTTCGCTTCACGTTTTTCAATCCAATACCATGTTCATGGTCATCCAGTCGCTGGGTTTCACTTTTACTATTTTCAATGCTCAGCTTTAACTTATTTTCAATTATTGATAAATCCAGATATACCCAAGATTTATCTAGCTCCTCATTCACTCCATGTTTGAAACTATTTTCCAGAAATGGTAAGATAATCATAGGTGCCACATAGACTCCAGTAGTCTCTCCAGTGATCATAGCCTTGATATCCAAGTTATCGCCATGTCGCATTCTTTCTATTTCGATGTAATTTTTAATGAAATTCAATTCATTATCCAAAGGTACTTTTGGGGCGTTGCATTCATAGAGCATATAGTTGATCAGTTCTGAAAGCTTCAGCACCATCTCGGGCGCATGGTCCGATTTTTTTAGCGTAAGCGCATAGAGATTGTTCAGCGTATTGAAGAGAAAATGAGGATGGATCTGAGTCTTTAAGAATTTTAATTCAGCCTCTAGCTTTTCGTGAGCCAGAATCTGCTTGTCCTGCTGGTTGACATACCAATGCTTCAAAATCTTAATTGTTGTGGCGAGAAAAACCACAGGATAGATCTGAACTATGCCTTTAAAAATTTTGAACATTTGTAGCACCGGCTCATTCAGGTACTTTGGATAGTATAACGGGTATTCCACATAAAATGTAATCAATCGATAGAGCGTACCCCCAGTTAGCGCTGAGGCAATTAGCAAAAAAGCAAATGATACCCACTTCCCTTTAAGCACGTACTTAGGTAAAAGCACATAAATGGTATAGTAGGTAATGATAATTTTTACAGGCAGATAAATCAATTGGTCTATAAAAGCCAACTCCCACTCTCCTTTATAGCTTCCCCACAAAGCAGCATGAAATACGACATAGCTGAACCAAAATATAATATGGCTAAACAGTCTATTTTTAAACAAATCTCTTATTCTGGCTTCAATACTTCCCATTGCAACAAATATACGGTTTCAATTAGTGTTTATAATGATTTGACTACATACGACTAATTGCAGCGTTCGAATGGTTAATATTCATCAATAAAGTACATCCATTGGTAGATATTGGCCAATTAGCCTCCGATATCGACCATTAGTCACATAGCGTCAACTTTAGCATCCAATCCCGTTAATTTTGTAGACTCAACGAACTACTAATGATCTATCGACTGACTGCTCTATTGATGTGTAGCCTTGCTACACTCTGTTTTGGCGGTAATAATAAGACTGGCAACAATCAAAACTTTCAACTCCCAATTGAAAGAATTGATGCTGAGGTAAAACTCGATGGTCAGCTCGAAGAATCATTTTGGGCCGAATTGACCCCTTCATCCGATTTTATCAATAAATGGCCTCAAGATACTGGATTAGCTAAAGCAAAAACGACAGTTAGGCTTGCGTACGACGCTAATTTCCTCTATGTATCAGCGGTGTGCTACCAAGACATGGACGAGTTAGTAATTCAATCCCTAAAAAGAGATAATACTGGTGCCTTCTGGGATAGTGACGGATTCAGCATTCTCCTGGATCCAATCAATACGAAAACGAACGGCTATTTATTTGGAGTGAATGCTGGCGGGGCTCAGGTTGAAGCCACTTTAACAGCCCGAGGAAGCTCTACTAATATGGACTCCAATTGGGACAACAAATGGTTTTCTTCTGTAAGCAAACACGAAGATCACTGGACGGTTGAAATGGCTATACCTTTTAAAACCTTGAGATATAACCAACACAATAAAAACTGGGGAATCAATTTGGTGAGAAACGACATGAAAAGAAATGTCTACTCTACCTGGGCTCATGTTCCAATTGAATTCGATGGCATAGAGCTGGGGTATTTTGGTACGCTAAACTGGGATACACCTCCGGCCAAAACCAAAGGAAACATGGCATTGATTCCATACCTCTCAACTGCGCGCTCCAAGGACCACGAAGAGGGAGAACCGGTTGAAAATGATTTGGGCGTAGGGGTAGATGCGAAGATTGCGTTGACTTCTTCCCTCAATTTGGATCTGACCGTAAATCCTGATTTTTCTAATGTGGACGTCGACCAACAAGTAACCAACGTATCTCGATTCAGCGTATTTTTCCCAGAGAAAAGAGGCTTCTTCTTGGAGAATAGTGACCTATTCTCCGATTTTGGCACATGGGCAGTTCGTCCTTTCTTCTCTCGACGGATTGGAATAGATGAAGACAATGAACCCGTACCAGTCGCTTTTGGCGCAAGAATTTCGGGTAATTTAACCGATGGCATGCGTATCGGAATCATGGATGTGCATACTAAAGCTTCAGGAGATCTTAGTCCCACCAACTATTTTGTAGGAAGTGTCCAGCAAAGATTTTTTAAACGATCTTCGGTAAAAGTGCTCTTTAACAATAAAGAAGACTTTCCAGAAAGCGAACTTACGGAAAGAACCTATAATAGAACCGGAGGCGCGGAGTTCAACTATGTTTCAGAAAGCGGTCAACTGAACGCCTCATTGAAAACTCATTGGTCTACTACTGAGGAAAAATTGAGCAACAATCAGTTCATAGCTCTCAATGGCACATATCGCGGTGAGAATGTTAGAGCGGGGTTTAGCTATAGCAAAGTAGATGAAAATTACATCGCCGAAATGGGATTCACTCCAAGACTTAAACATTACGATGCGGAACTTGATACTACGATTAGGATCGGCTATCAATCCATAAATCCCTGGCTTGGCTATGTGTGGAATGGAAATGATGAAACTACTTTTAGGTCTAGCGAAATATTCACCTGGACCGTATTGGAATACAACTCGGAGGGAGAATTAATGAGTAGAAGAACATCTCTCAACGGAGGAGGAATTTTTCAAAACAACTCAAGGTTTTGGCTAGGTATCATGAACCGGTCGGTCACACTTCAGGTACCCGCTGATCTAATCGGAGGTGACACCCCGCTACCTGTAGATCAATATGATTTTACCATTTTCAATACCAGTTTTTCTACCAATCAACTGAAAAAGGTTTTTTCAGAAACCGAATTCAATTTCGGAGGTTTCTTCAATGGTACAAGAATAGAATTTGGTCAAGAAGTAAGCCTCAGAGCCCAACCTTGGGGAGTCTTCAGTATCAACTATCGGATGAATAAAATTCAGCTACCTGAAGACTATGGAGAAACTACCCTTCATTTGCTTGGCCCAAAAGCTGAGATAAGCTTAAGAAACAATATGTGGTGGACTACTTTTTTGCAATACAATACCCAAGACGAAAATTTCAACATTAACAGTCGCTTGCAGTGGAGATACAAGCCCATGTCAGATTTCTTTCTTGTTTATTCCGACAATTACGCCACTACGGACTTTAAAACAAAAAACCGAGGTCTGGTATTTAAGCTTACCTATTGGCTGAGTATTTAATGACTTTATTATTTCAATTCAAAGAAATTGGCTTACTTAGTAGTTAATCAAAATTGAAATATGCGAACCCAGCTAATAACCGCGCTTTTAGTCATTTTTACATTTGCTACTTATGGCCAAGACCAATGGCTGGTGACCACCAAATTGGACACCATATATGGCAAAATATATTTGGACACAGGTGATCCCTTACAAGCGGATGCTGCCAGAATTATCAACGAAAATGGAAAAAATGCCCATAAAGCTTACAATCTGTTGTCAGTTCATTTGAGCACGAACAAGGACTACAAAACATTAAAAATTGATGGCCGATATCAATTCGCTAAGGTTGATCTCATCGGTGAATATGTTAGTAGATATCTATATAAGGACCCTGAACTGAGCGCTTCCCCGAATTTCTCATTGCCTATTCTGGAGAACTGGAAAGGGGAACAATACAAAATAGGTCGTATGACTTCAAGAAAAGATTTTGCTGAGTTCATGAAGGATTGCCCTTCGCTAAGAGATCAGATATTAAATCGTGATGTCAAAAAATCAAAGGACATGGATTTAATTCTTCTTAGGTATAATATGTGCATTGATGAAGCCAGAAATCAGACTGCGGAAAATAACCCTATGCAATATTTAAGCCCTGAAGAAAAGCTGCAAGTGTTTGTCACGGATTTAAAATCTAAAAAATTGTATGAGGGTGACTTGATCTCCATGCTAAATGACATAGAACAGAAATTAAAAACCGAGCAATTTATTCCAAAATATCTGCAGCAAGTTATCTTATCTCAACTGGGAGACAATGAGGAGATGAAAGCTCAATTCTTAGATATCATCGAAAACTAAAGGCTAAACGGCATTTCTCGGCTCCAATGCAATTACTTGGTAGCCAAGAAATAACGGCTAACACGGACACTTTTGAGGACACCTATTTAGAAAAGAATTGAATATTTCAGTCGTAAGAGACCTTGAAGGCCTATGAGCTCGTGTTTATTTAAATAAAGCCAAATAATTTAGTTTATTTAGCGCTATAACAAATTCGATATATGCGTACGCTCATACTTTCTACAATACTTTCAGCGATTTACTCTTTCTCTTATGGCCAGGAACAATGGCTTGTAACTGTCAAAATGGATACCGTTTATGGTAAAATTTACCTTGAAACCGTCGATCAGTATAGAGCGGACGAAGCAAGGGTAAAAGATGAAAAGACAAAGGTTAATTACAAGTCCTATCAGATTCGTTCGGTTCATTTAGGAGAAAATCAGGATTTTGAAACACTAAAAATCGATGGAAGATATCAATTTGTACAAGTAGACATCAAGGGTAAATATTTCAGTCAGTATTTATACAAGGATCCCGAACAAGTCACTTCATCTAACTACGTATTAAAACTATTAGTCAATTGGAAAGGCGAGCAATTCAAATTCAGCAACCTGACTTCCAAGAAAAAATTCGCCGAATATTTTCAAGATTGTAAATCTTTAAGTGAGAAAATTGAATCAGGAAAGCTAAAGAAAAAGGATCTGGAGAAAATAATTGCCGAATTTGATAAGTGTATGGAAGAAAATAAAAACCAATCTGTGGTTGTGCAATCTGTAGCCCCTCCGGTTTCCACCTCCGCTATGGAAGCGTTCATTTCTGATCTCAAATCTAAAGATCTATACAATGGAGAAATTGTGACTATGCTTGAAGATATCAACTTAAAAATAGCCAACCGGCAAAGTATTCCTAATTATATGCAACAAGCTGTTCTATCTCAACTGGAGGGAAACGAAGATTTAAAGGCTAAATTTTTAGCGCTAATTAAAGAATAAAAAAGCCGGAGAGGCTGCCCTCTCCGGCTCGTATTTATATTAAATAATAAAAGGTTGCAGTCAAATAACGACTCATTCAGTCATTTATTCTTTTGTGAACTTTTTGATTACAGATTTTCCTCCTTTATTAACCAATTGAAGCAAGTATACACCTGATTTTAAGGTGCTTACATCTACTTTACTGTTCTCTAGTTGTCCACTGGAAATTCTCTTACCCATTAGGTTCGTGATTCTATAAGACACTTCATCTCTAGTCGTTACGATATTTAAGAAATATCCAACCACTGGATTAGGGTACATATCCACACTGACCGGAGTACCTACCGAAGACGGTGATGAACCTCCAAAACCATACGCAGTAAAGCTTGCTCCGCCTACACAGAAAGGAGTGGTTTCACTTGAACCAAACGACCCACCAGAAGCTAAAGTGGTACTTCCGTCAGTCAAACTATATGAGCCACTGCCATAGCTGCAGCACATACCATCGCCATAGGCATC
Source organism: Reichenbachiella sp. (assembly GCF_033344935.1). Lineage (NCBI taxonomy): Bacteria > Pseudomonadati > Bacteroidota > Cytophagia > Cytophagales > Reichenbachiellaceae > Reichenbachiella > Reichenbachiella sp. The sequence continues at coordinate 4,806,316 of NZ_JAWPMM010000001.1, forward strand.
ATTCATCACTAAACTATAGCATCCATCCGCCAATTCGACATTGACATTCAAGGTAGAGCCATCCGCCTGTGAAGCGTAAGTGCCACCAGAGGCTATCGTAGTGCTTCCACTCATAATAGACCAACTGGTCTCTTCTGGATAATTATCAAAGGTCATAGTTAATGTAACGTTTGTAGTACCTCCCGTACTTCCAGCAGAGAAGGCAATATCGTCTACAGCCATATCTCCTCTGTAACTTGAACCCGTTACACCAACAAATCTTAGTTTAACAACGTCTCCCGTATAAGTATCCATATTGACATCTGCAGTTAACCAGCTATTTCCTTTGTTGCCTGATTGCGACCATACGGATGACCAGTTATTTCCGTCAGTAGTAGCTTCAAGTGTAAGGGTTCCCATGTTAGTTCCATACATATGGTATTTAAATGAGAAATTAGCAGCTGACTCTCCTGACAAATCATAACAAGGACTTTCAATTCGGGTCACCTTACTTGGATAATTCGGGCTAGATGCTTCTACATACATATAGTAACTTCCTTCAGATGCGCTGCTTGGCCCTGTGCTACTTGATGGTGTAGACCCCGTTCTTCTAGTCCAGTCCAGATCATCTCCGCTTTGATTTGTCCAGGCACCAAAACCAGACTCGAATCCTTCGCTATAAGGTATGCTAGTAGTAGATGAACAACTCATTCCTGCACTCTGGGTAGTTACGTTTACCGCATTGCTCGCATCAGAAACATTGCCAGCCAAATCCTTGGCTCTGACGGTAAAAGAATAAGAGGTAGCAGCAGTTAATCCAGTAATATTTGCAGAATTAGTTGTTACAGTTCCAATATTAGTGGCGCCTTGATATACGTCATAACCAGTGACACCGACATTATCCGTAGAGGCATTCCAATTGAGTGTAAGAGTGGTCTGAGTAATATTTGAGGCAGCCAAACTAGTTGGAGCCGAAGGTGCTTCTGTATCCGCAGAGCCAGTTACTACATTGATAGTATAGTCTTCTACTTCACCATATTGAAAAGACTCACAAGAAGTTGGGATACCGTTATACTTCATGGACACTCTCATTCGAGTATTACCATTAGTCGCGCCAGTAGGAACTGTAAATGATCCACTGACAGGAGAAGTTTGCGAAGCGGCTTGAGAATAAACCTGCTCTCCAGCATCTGCAAAATCTCCATCTTGATTGTAATCAATCCAGACAGAGTAGGCTTCATTATAAACAGTACCCGACCAAGTTGGCGTAATGGTTATCGTATACGCGTCACCTTTGGTTAAACTCGTCGATTGAGTAGTGTAATCTCCATAACCACCTGATGATGCACCCGTAGCATTGTCGATGGTATTTAACTGCACTCTACCTATGTATTCATCAGAAGTACTATTTCCATTTGAAGAACAATAGTTTAATGGTGGTGTTCCTGTGGTGGTTACATTAAGATTAGACGATAGTCCACTTCCTCCACTACCACAATTGGCTACTACGGAGCAAGAATACTGTGTCCCTGTATTTAATCCAGTGGCAACATGACTAGTACCAGAAACATTAGTTGAAGAACCTCCTACCGTAACGGTATACGAGGCTGCTCCTGAAACGGCACTCCATGACAACGTAAAGCCATTGTCATTAATACTTGACGAAGCTAAATTGCCTGGTGCAGCCAATGAACAAGTTTGAACATACTCGGAACCAACACCAACAGCATACCATGAATTCGTTACGGCTATTTCCTGCGCTGATCCTGAACCAAATAATTCTACAGCAGATTGTATAGAGTAAGTCCTGAAATCTGCGTAATCAGAATTGGTATTAAGATAAACAGACTCTGTTCTCCAAACGATCGCAGCTGCATCATCCACTCCTATACCCGTTACGCTATAAGAGTCATTGTTATCATTAGTATCTGTCTCTCCAGCGACTAAGACATAAAACCAGTGGTTGGTTACGCCACTATTCGTGTGTACCCCACAGTAGTCATTTTGATTACTAGGCGTACAGTTTTGGCTCACCCAGTTAGTTCCACCATAAGTATCTGGATCTCCATAAGCTTTTGGGTTCGACATAGATCTGAAGGTTTGCCCAATTTCAGTCCCTAGGTTCCAAAGGTCTTTGTTCAATCCATAATTTTGATTGACATAATACTCGACACAAGCTCCCCAAATGTCGCTAAGCCCCTCGTTCATTGCTCCCGACTCTTTTTCATAAACCAAATCAGCTGTACCTGTACAAAACGCGTGGCCAATTTCATGAGCGGTAATATCCACTGTAGTTAATGGATCTAGGCTATTTCCCTTACCATACACCATCACATAGCCTGTCCAAAAAGCATTGTCATTGTACCCTGCTGGGTAACCATATACAGACTCAATGTCTGTGTTCACATGACTCTCTATTGAAGCGCCATTTCCATCATAACTGTCTCTGTTGAAATTGCTCATAAAGAAATCATAGGTGGCCTCCGCAGCAAAATGTGCGTCTAATGCCGCGTTGTCTTTATCGGCATTGTCATACTCTCCAGCCGTCCAACTATTATTGTTGTCGGTATAGTCCGAAGATCCATTAGGTCTTCCTGTGGTTTGATTGGCACTCGTAGCAGTAGTTCCGTCATAAGTCAAAATACCATTGCCTCTAGAGTAATCTCTCAACCTGTAGCTACCTGCATTGCTATCTGTATGAATAGTTTGTGTACCGCTGTAGCGCGTAGCCCCTGACCCCACAGCATCCGCATGTTTGATCACACTGTTGTATCTCACAACTTCTCCAGTCTTAGCATCGATATAGACATAAGCATTCACGAAGGGTTTGTTACCCAAAATGTGAAACTTATAGGCCAGACGTGCTTTGTAACCATTGGAAGTATTTTGCACAATAACCAACTCTCCTTCAGGTTTGTCCTGAGTAGCTAGCGTTCTTCCGTCATTGGCCTCCCAGGCAAATTCACTAGCACCAGTCGCTGACTTGGCGGCACTCAAAGCATTAGCTCCGGTAATCTGAGGGTTGATATCTACCTCAGCTATCGTTGCATAATTACCAGTCATATGAGTCGCCACTCCATTTTTAGAGTGGATGGTATAAGTCGATCCTTCTACTCTTATGCCTTTATAATAGTGTTCAAATTTCTCGTGGCGATAGCCCAGCTGGTCATCCTCTGTCTTAAGAGGTTTCATCTCTTCCGAGGAATTCATGCGCAGTTGATTTCTCAACAATTCAGTTTTGGACATTTGTCCTTGGCTAGCTTCTAGCCGGATAAAGGTTTTGGATTTGTCTTGAGCAAATCCTTGATAGCAGACACATGCCACTATCAAAAGGGTGTATAACACTCTTTTCATAATAATTGGGTTTAGTTGAATAATTAAATTAGTAAGTATGATCGGACAGTCTAGCTGCTGTTAGACTGGGTTTGATCCAAAAGAAATGTGTGTGAAGTCGAAAAGCTACAAATGAAGTTATAGCGATATTTTCGATATAATATTTCGACTGACGCCGAATATAATAGCGTATGCATTTGGGTTAGGTTAGGTTAAAAAATATTATTCTGATTCAGAATAATTCCACAATATAGATTTTAAAAATCAATTAAACAAAAAATGCAGCTGAGGGCTAGTAAACGGCGTTTTATTACTAACGAGCGTTAGTATTTTAGCCTAGATCTATGATCCAATCACAAAAGATCTCATGGCCATTGATCCCATCAGAATAGATTCGTTGAAAAAGGTAAGTGTTTCTTTTTCATCTCGAAGTGCCAGCGTGTAGAGCATGGGTAAATAATGCTCATTGGTAGGAATCGATAGCATGGCTTCTTGTCCTATTTTTGAATAATTAATCAAGGTAGAATAATCGTTATTCTCGATCCACTCCTTAGTCTTCTGATCAAAATTCAATGCCCAATCATAAGGCTCATCAGAATCCCATCTCGCCATTCTCAAATTATGAATGATATTCCCACTACCTACAATTAAAACCCCCTTCTTTCTCAACGCTTTCAGCTCTTGAGCTAACTCATAATGATACTGAGGGCCTTGCTTATAGTCCAGACTAAGCTGGAATACAGGCACATCCGCTTCTGGAAACATTTTGATCAAAACCGACCAAGTGCCGTGATCCAGTCCCCATTCGTGGTCTTCTTCTACCGTTGTTTTCTTCACTTCCTGAATCACTTCGGCCGCCATTTCCGGCGAACCGGGTGCTGGATATTGCACATCAAATAGCGCCTTCGGGAAACCTCCAAAATCATGAATAGTTCTGGGTTTAGGCGTCATGGTCACCATGGTGCCTTTAGTTTGCCAGTGAGCTGAAATACAAAGAATCGCCTTAGGTTTAAGTCCCTTTCCCATTTCCTGCCAGCCACGCGTTATATCATTCTCTAAAATGGCATTCATAGGATTACCATGGCCCACAAAAAGTGTTGGCATTTTTTCGCTTTCGCTAATATCTTCTATTTGCTTAGTCCAGGTCTTTAGTGACATTCCTACCATAGGTGTTGTTGCTAATAGTTTTAAAAACTTACCCCTTTTCATATTTCTATTTGAAGTAGAAGCTAAAAGTGGATCAATTAGTTCCCTTACTTCTGAGCTTTGTCACAAACCAAAGCAGCTAAACTACCATCCATCAGCTTCGTTGCGAAAAGATACACTTCTCCACCCTCTTTAACACCTGTTTTTCGCCTGATGTCTTTGACTGAGAGCGGATAATTGCGAACCGTGATATTCGCCTTGCCTTGCGGCAAATAGGGTTTGAGTTTTTTCTTATTCAGAACCGTTTGGGCGATGATTTTAAAGGCGCGGCCAGGAAAATTTTCAATCAGTAACTCTGAAGTATAGAGATGTGAGTTACGCTGCAGCTTGTTTACCGCAAAAGCATTTGATACAGCATTGAAACCTCCTGCTTTCATAATGGAAGCATTTGGTTCATACAGAAAGTTGAGCGGCTGACTAAAGGATGGTGTCATTTCTTCCTGGCTTTCTGAAAAGGTGAATTGTTCCTTGCCTTTCTTCATCAAATTAACTGCTATTCTATTCGCTGGGCCTTCATAGTCAGGTACTATTCGAAACAATAGCTCCTTGCACTCATTCTTCACAGAAACAACATGAACTTCCTTCACATTAGGCAGTACTTCCAAAGCCAAATGGATATCCAGCAATGGGGACAATTTGATCAGCACCTCTGCTTTGCGTTCTAAAAGCAGCGGAATAATGAGGTTCAAATCCGGCGAACAATCTTCAATTTGAAAGACTTTTTGATTGGCGTCGTCGCGTCTAGCCGGATCAATAAAATAGCAGTCTGCAGGTTCCTTTTCCAGTTTTAGATACTCTTCAGCAGTACCATGAAATTGAGTAATGTCATTAACCCCAAGCGCCTCAAAATTATGTTGAGCCAGCACCTGCAATTCACCTGATCGCTCGATATAATTGGTCTGTTCAAATTTCTGAGACAGATAGTACAAATCGATACCCAATCCTCCAGTCAAATCTGTGACGGTCTTTCCCTCCACTAGCGATGCTTTGTATTTGGCCGTCTCTTCGGACGAACATTGCTCCATGGATACACCGTGTGGAAATATTATTTTTTGATTAGCATACCACTCTGGTAATTTGGATTGTGCCTTTTTTCTCGACTGGATTTGAGCGGCAATTTCCCGAATGGGTAATTCCGGGTATTTCTTTGACTGTAGCACCAATGCTAGCGGGTCATCATTCAGATGGGCCTGAATAAATTCCCGGACAGGAACGGGACTAAGGATATCTACGAGTGAATTGGACATAAAAAAACTGGCTCAAATGTAAATCATTCGAGCCAGTCATTCTTTTGTGCGAATGGCTAATTCACACGAATAACTAAAATAGGTTTTTCTTAGAGTACTAAGTTGTTCTCAGTCACATATTGAGCAATCTGAACAGCATTGGTAGCGGCTCCTTTTCTCAGGTTATCTGCCACGATCCACAAGTTCAGTGCGTTTTCTTTAGATTCGTCCTTTCTGATTCTTCCTACAAAGACTTCATCCTTTTTGTGTGCAGTCAATGGCATAGGGTAGACATTATTAGCCACATCGTCTTGAATTACCAGACCAGGCACTTTAGAAAGAATCTCTTTCACTTCGGCCAAATCATAAGGATTATCGAATTCAATATTGACAGATTCTGAGTGACCGCCTATGGTTGGGATACGAACGCAGGTAGCAGAAACTTTAACGTTTGCATCACCTAAAATTTTGACCGTTTCGTTAGTCATTTTCATTTCCTCTTTGGTGTATCCATTTTCTTGAAACACATCAATATGAGGCAGTACATTCATGTCAATTTTGTGTGGGTAGACCATATCAGGTGTCTCACCGTTTCGTTCGGCCATCATCTGATCTACTGCGCCTTTACCCGATCCGGTTACCGACTGGTAGGTAGATACAATCACACGGTTGATTCCATATCTTTCATGCAATGGACCCAATACCAATACCATCTGGATCGTAGAGCAATTAGGATTGGCGATGATTCTGTCGTCGATCATAATGGCTGAACCATTGATCTCTGGCACGATCAATTTTTTAGATGGGTCCATTCTCCAGGCCGAAGAGTTGTCAATCACGATCGTGCCAACCTCCGCAAATTTTGGTGCCCACTCTAAAGAGGTTCCTCCGCCTGCAGAGAAAATAGCAATATCAGGCTTGGCTGCTACTGCATCTTCCAGACCTATAACGGTATGGGCTGTTCCTTTGTATTCAATCACCTTACCCACTGATCGGGCGGAAGCGACCAACATCAATTCGTCGTATTCAAAATTTCTTTCTTTTAGGACTTCGAGAATTTCCGATCCTACTAATCCTGTGGCTCCAACTACTGCTAATTTCACTTCTTGTACTTTTTAAAATTGTTCGCTTTAGAAAAGTGTAAAAGCTTACAACTTCTCTAACAATCGAATCTGATTGATTAATTATCTCTGGGTTCCATGAATTGAGAATTCAAAATTAGCACAATTAAATGGAGAATTTGAACAGTGAATTACTGAAATTCATTGAGAATGTTAACGAATGCGACTATTTGTTAAATTATTAACTGATAAAAATACTCATCGCCAATATCTAACAAATTTGAGCCCCATTATTCTCTCAACATATTTACAGGATTCTCCAAAGCCGCTCGAAATGAATACCAACCAATAGATAAAAAGCCAATCACAAGGATAGAACCGATGGATAAGAGAAGAAGCCTAACCCCTATTTCAATTCGGTAGGCAAAGTTATTGAGCCACTCATCCCCTAAATAGTAGGCAATAGGCAAGCCTATGAGAATGGCCAAGCCAATCACAGATAATTGCTTAAAAGTGAAGTATTTCAATATCCAAAGTTCGGAAGCTCCAAGCGTTTTACGGATGGCCACTTCTTTTCTTTTCAATCCTGTGAGATAGGCAGAGAGTCCATACATACCAAAACCTGCTAGGAATATGGCGAGCAGAGTAAAAATTGAAAATAGCTTCTGAGTATGAGATTCCGTTTCATACAGCTTCTCCAGACTAGAATCTAAAAAGGAATATTCTACCGGCTTTTCAGGTGAAAATACGGTCCATTGACTTAGCATTTCTTGAACTGCCTGTTGGGTTTGACTTTCTTTCACTTTAAATACCAATCTATTGGTGGACCTCATCCCACTAGAAATCACTAATGGGCGAATACTTTCATGCAAGGAGTGAATGTGAAAATCCTCGACCACCCCAATTACTTTAAGCTGTCTGGTGCCCATAGTGTTTTTGAGGAATGAATTGACCGCCTCATCCGGAGTTGTCCAACCAAATTGTTTCATGGCTTCTTGGTTGATCAAGACAAACCGTGCAGTATCTGTAAAATCACTCTTTCGATAATTTCGCCCTGCCAGCAGAGACAAGCCAAAAATGTCTGCTCCATGTTCATCACCGACAAAGTAGAAGGAGACATTGACTGGATTTCCTTCGCTTTCAGTAGTTGTATAGGTAGTCGCACCATTCACAAATCCGGGAACAGAAGATACAGCCGATCCCTGCAAAATGTGGGGGGATTTGAGCATTTCATTTCTGAATACCTCGGCCTTTTGGTTTAATTCATAAGCGTTGTCAATGACCAGAAGGTTCTCTTTGTCATATCCTAAATCAACAGTTTTCAAATATTGATTTTGCTCATAAACCACCAAAGTGGATACAATCACAATTAGTGAAACTCCAAACTGAAGTCCCACGAGGATATTTCTAACCCAACGCTCTTGGCCAGATTCTGTACTGCTTTTAGCATTTGAGCTAATTACTTCAGTAGGATAAACTGTTGACAGTTTTAATGCAGGATAAATACCTGCTACAACACCAAGTACCAAGGCAAAAACAACAAACAACAACAAGAATGATGGGTTTAGCAATACATCCGATGACCACATTTTCCCAGATAAATCATTGAACATCGGTAGTATCTGGAAGGACAACAATAAGGCAATCACTGCCGAAGTCAGCGTAATGATCAACGACTCCCCTAGCAACTGTCTGGTCAATTGGGCTCGAGAAGCTCCCATAATTTTCTTCAACCCTAACTCCTTCATTCGTTTGCCTGCCTTGGCCGTAGAGAGGTTGATGTAATTAAGACATGAAATGATCAAAATGAATATCCCTACCGCCATGAACAGTTGTACATTGCTTTTGTTGCCATTGGGCATAAACTCCCATCGCAAGTTTGAGGTCAAATGAATATCGGTGAGCGGCTGCAAAAAATAATCATAGCTATTGCCTTCTTCCAACCACTTATCAAAATCCATTCCGCTGGTATTCAAAGCCATTTGCTGTAAAAGAAACTGATGCATTTTACTTTCGAATTGTTTTGTATCTACCCCAGCATTGAGCTTAATATACGTGAAGTAAAAGAAGGCTGTACCCCATTGCGTTCGATATCTGGACTCCCGTGAATCAACCATAGGCAAAATCAAATCAGCTTCGAAATGTGAATTATCCGGCAAGTTTTCAATCACCGCACTGACTTGATAATTCACACTGTCGCGAATGATCAGTTGCTTACCTACAGCCTGTGTGGTATTAAAATATTTCAAGGCCAGCTTTTCAGTAAGTACTACCTGTCGAGGCTTTTCCAGAGAGGTACCCAAATTTCCATCCAAGACTTTCAAATCAAAAAGTTCAAAAAAATCCGGATCTGCGTACAAACCCTCCTTCTCAATATAATCCTGATTATCAACGCTAACGTCAATGTCTCCTTGTGATATTCTACTCGCATTCTCAATAACAGGGAAATTGTCTTGAAGCGCTAGTCCTACTGGAGCCGGAATAGAGGCCCAACCTACTTCGTTGTTTGGATAAACACGGTTGAGTGCCACCCTATATATGCGATCAGCATCCGTATAGTGATCGTCATAAGTCAGCTCACTTTGCAAATAAAGAAATATGAAAATCGTTGAAGTAGTGCCTAACACCAGACCAACAAGATTGATGGCATAGTATAATTTATTTCTACGTGCGTTTCGGAGGAAGAATTTTATCATAGTGGTAACTTTAGAAAAATGCCTCTATTAAATTATTACATTTGACCAATAAATGCCATCAACTAAGATCAAATGACAGATGTCGCCACATATATAGCAGACTTTGAGGGTCCTCAAAAAAAACTATTGCGTGTATTGCACGAACTTATTTTGAATCAATTTGACCTACAAGCCAAAATCAGATATCGCATCCCATTCTACTACAACAAGAGCTGGATTTGCTATTTGAATCCTATAAAAAAAGATGGTGTTGAGCTGTGCTTCTTACGGGCCAATGAGCTTTCCAATGAAAATGGAGCATTAGATTTCAAAGACCGAAAACAAGTCGCCGGTATTTCCTACTTCAGCCTTGAAGAAATTGATGAAAGAGTATTGAATCCGATCATTCAGGAAGCACTCATTTTGGATGAAACCGTAAAGTATGCCTCGAAACGGAAGAAATAATAAAAGGATAATGAAGACGATGGCCAACCCCTTATTTGAGATCAGCAATTATCAGTATTTTAGTCCTCGTATTTTAGCCATATGAAGCACTTACTTACCCTTCTTGCTCTGCTCGCCATTCAGGTAGCTATTGCCCAGGTCAATGATGATTTTTCTGATGGGGATTTTAGCAATAATCCAGCGTGGAGCGGGGATACAGGAGACTTTGTGGTTTCTGCGAATGAACTCCAACTAAACGCGGGTGTTGCTGGTGAATCTCATCTAACTATACCGAACACAACAATAGACAATACAATTTGGGAGTTTTCAGTCAAATTAGATTTTGGAACATCAAGTCAAAACAGGGCATATATATACTTGGTGTCTGACATTGATAACCTTCAAGCCAATGTGAACGGATACTACGTTTTGGTCGGAAATTCATCTGATGAAATAAGTCTGTATAGACAAGATGCTACAACCACATCAGTCGAAATTATAGATGGAACCGATGCTACCGTCGAAACACCTCCCACCAATGTACGAATAAGAGTGACCCGAGATGCTCTGGGTAATTGGGAATTGTTGCGAGATTTATCTGGAGGTACTTCATTCACGTCAGAAGGAACAGTATTTGATGACACCTATACGTCAACAGCATTTTTTGGAGTCCTATGTGACTATTCTGTAGGTAATATTAAAGGTTTCATATATGATAATATCTCCATTGGATTTGCTGTATCCACTTTAACCTTGGAAGGAACCAATATGATCAGGGCAAAATTCAACCAAAATGTACATGAATCCACTGCGGAGGATGTGTCAAATTATTCACTAAACAATGGTTTTGGCCAACCTACATCAGCGGAAAGAGATTTAACTAATCATGATGAGGTGCTATTAACCTTTGATAGTGATTTTTCAAATAATAGCTTCATTCTTTCCGTGGATCAAGTTGAAAATGCCTCTCAGGATGAAATTATTTCGAACCAAGACAAAGGATTCAAAGCTGAAGTCCAAACACCCTTCAGAAATATCGTCATCAATGAATTTATGGCGGATCCAAATCCTGTGGTAGCACTGCCAGATGCTGAATATGTGGAGTTATACAATACCTCAGACTATTCCATCAATGTTGCTGAGTTTACCTTAGATGGTGAGTCATTGACTGATTTTATTTTGATGCCCGATACATATGTTACGCTTACTGACAATTCCAATATTGGATTATTTTCTGGCGATGTTATCGGTCTAGAAAACCTTTCATTGAGCAATACAGGAAAATCACTCCTACTCAATGACAATCTGGGCAATTTGGTAGATAGTGTAACCTACAAAGCAGCAAATGTTATCGGCGGTTATTCTCTCGAACAAATCAATCCCGAACTGCTGTGCAGCACAGAAAACAACTGGATAGCATCCAATCATGCAGATGGTGGCACACCTGGAACACAAAACAGCGTGTACGACAATAGCCCAGACATCACCGGTCCAAACCTTATCGACTTTATTGCTACCGATCCAAACACATTTCGCCTCACCTTCGACGAACCTATGGATGAAACCTCACTCAGTAGTGGCACCTATACTTTCGACAATGGCATCACTGAAAATGGAATTTCATCATCCACTTATACCGCTCAGATCGCTGTGACTCCCACCTTGACGAGTGATGTAAATTATACTGTAACCGTAACTGGAGCGAAGGACTGTGCTCAAAACGATATTCAAACTAATACCCTCTCCTATACCTATGATACCAATCCTCCTGTACTTGATCATATCGTAGTAAAAACTGCCAATCAAATAGAAGTTGTTTTCAATGAAAACTTGAACAAGGACATTGCCGAGACGGAGAGCAACTATACCTCCGATCATTCGGGCATGCATCCTACTTCTGCCATTAGGGATGACGTGGACTTTTCCACTGTGAGTCTGATTTTTGCAGACGATTTTGTGCTCGATGTAGAAAATACGCTAACCATTGAGAATTTGCAGGACATACCAGGTAATGCCTTGGCCGCAGCATTGACTCCTACCTTTACCTTGAGTCAGCAAATTGATACCGTACAAGTAATGGGCATCAACCTGCTGGACATCTATTTCAAACAAGATCTAGATGTGACAAGTGCTAGCACCTCAGGCAATTACTCGGTGGATGATGGTGTGGGTAGTGCCTCTACTGCCTTTGTGGATAGTCAGGATGATCGTTTGGTTCATTTGGCCTTTGCCAATAATTTCGACGACAACAAAGCATTGACCCTCTCGGTAAGTGGCGTGATGAATGCAGATTCTGATCTCCTCACTACTCCGGATATTTCCTTCATTTACGACACCTCATCTCCAAAACTCGATACGGTAGAGGTTTTGTCATCAACCTCCTTGGCCGTTGTATTTACAGAAAAAGTGGGCAAACAATCAGCCGAGTCCAAAGAGAACTATGAGTACGAAGATATTTTCCCCATCGACGCCTCACTAGAAGCAGATCAACGAACTGTCATTTTGGAATTTGAAGAGGCATTTGAAAGAGAAGTAGTATTCGAATTGCTGATTGATGAAGTCAAAGACCTGTATGGCAATGAGATAAAAACCAGGCTCAAACAAGAATTTGTCTACGATGTATTCGCACCAGAATTGGACAGCATCATTGTAAAATCTCCAAATGAAATAATTCTTTGGTTCAATGAAAAAGTGGATCAAACCACTGCTGAAACTGCTGCCAATTATATGATAGGAGAAGGTATCGGTCAACCAACTACAGCCATTCAAAATCCTGAGTTTCAATACCTGGTGACCTTGGAATTTTCGAGCGACCTACCAGAAATGGCAGCCATCAGTTTGGCCATTTCAACAATGTTGGACCAGAGAAATAATGCTTTATCGAAAGCTATTACAAGTACTTTCGACTACCATATTTTCTACGTTGGTATGATCAATCCTGTGAGCCAAAATCAGATTGAAATTGAATTTAATAAGACTCCTTCCACTGGAACCAGAGCTACATTGGCCAACTATACCTTGAATGGCCACACCGCCTCTACGGTCAACTTTACATCCGATCGCATGGCCACGGTTACTTTCGATCATGCTGTAAATGATAACTCAAGCAATACGCTAAACATTGAACATGTTACCCAAAACTCCAATCCAATTTCAATAAATAATTATGTCTTTAATTTTGATAGCCGAGTCTTGACCGGCAGACTTGTGGGTAATCGAACGGTTGAGATTGAATTCGAAATAGGACTTGATCAAGGACAGGTTTTGTCTCTATCCAATTTTACCGCTTCACCTACTTTGGGTAATTGTGTTGCAGCAATTATTGACCCTGACGACTCAGAAAAACTTAGACTAACCTTCGAGCAAGCACTTGCTCCTGACGTGGCTTATAAAATTTCCTGGCAGGATCTATTCAATGAATTTGAACACAGGTTACCAGATTATTTCAGCACGGTGATCAATGATCAAACTGCTCCATCGGTAGCCGAGTATCTTGTTTTGAATGAAGACAAGATATGGATAAAGTACAGTGAACCCTTGAACGAAATCTCCGCTGAATTCTCTCTTAATTATGAAATCACACCGACCCTTGGGCATCCTTTTGAAGCCAAATACACAGCCTCTGACTCTTCTGTTTTACTAACGTTTTCTTCCTCCTTGTTGGAAGCAACCAACTATACGTTGACAATCGACAATATTGAAGATCTTTCCGACAACGCCCTATTTGATTATAATATCGCATTCTCTTATACAGCACCTGATATTCCAAATTTTGGGGATCTAATTATTACAGAAATCATGGCTGACCCCTCGCCATCTGTAGGCCTTCCTGAAGTGGAGTATGTGGAAATTTTCAATACTACTTCCGAGGAGATTTCGCTTACAGGCCTAATTGTAGTGGATGCGAGTGGCTATGTCATATTAACGGAGGGGAGTATTTCTGCCAACCAATATTTAGTATTGACCTCCACTTCAGGGGCCTCACAATTGCATGGAGTTAATGTACTAGGAATCTCCAGTTTTCCATCCTTAAACAATACTGGCGAATCCCTTTCTCTTTACTATGGCTCCTCCCAAATTTTTAGTGCCTCGTATGCTTCCGATTGGTATAAAGACAGTGAAAAATCTGATGGTGGCTGGTCTCTCGAAATGATTGACACCGACAATCCCTGTGGTGAAAAAGCCAACTGGAGCGCATCGACTGATGCTATAGGAGGAACGCCAGGACGAGCCAATTCCATACAAGCATCAAATCCAGACAACTTTGGCCCAGAACTTATTCAAGCTTTAGCTATCACACCAGACAGCTTGCATTTGACGCTAAATGAAAGGCTACATCCAGATAGTTTTGAACAAGCAAAAATTCAGCTTGAACCTGCACTGTCGATCTCTTCACAGCATTTGTTTCATCCTATTTTCGATAAAGTGGCGGTATCTTTAGGGGAACCGGTTAGTCCAGGCCAATCCTACGAAGTCACATTGACGCAAGTCTCAGATTGCAAACAAAACTTAATCAGTATAGACCATCAAACGGTTCGCTTTCAACTTCCTGAAGAAGCAGAAGCTCAGGATATCGTAATCAATGAAGTACTTTTTAACCCAAGATCCAATGAAGTCGATTTTGTAGAGATTTATAACAAATCAGACAAAGCCATTGATTTGAAAGATTGGCGGCTGGCCGACAAATTGAGTGACCAAAAAATCATCTCCTCCGACCATTTTGTCATTTATCCATCAGAGTATCTAGCCCTTACGCCAGATCCAGATGTACTGAATTCAGCCTATTCCAATGGTGACTACACACGCATGCGAGCTATGAACAGTTTTCCGAGCTTATCAGATACGGAAGATTCTGTAATTCTTATTACTGATCAAGGACTTATCGTTGATCAAATGGAATACAAAGACGACTATCATTTCAACTTACTTGATGATGACGAAGGTGTTTCTTTAGAACGAGTCGCATTTGAGGTAGAAAGCACCAATCCCGACAGCTGGAGGTCAGCCGCCAGTACCGTTGGATTTGCAACCCCAGGTGTAGTCAACTCACAATTGCAAGCTGCCAATCAATCATCAGCTACTGTGTCGATCGAACCTAAAGTTTTCGTACCCGACAATACTGGCATGAATGATTTTACAACTATTAGTTATCTACTCAATCAAGCTGGAAACTTTGCCAATGTTCACATCTATTCTTCGCATGGTGTTTTGATTAAGACACTGGCTGAAGGTGAACTGCTGGCTACCAATGGTTTTTTCACATGGGATGGAATCACTGACAATGGCAGTCTGGCTTCAGTCGGTTACTATGTGGTTGTATTTGAAATATTCGATGGACAAGGTAATAAATCCCTTCAAAAAGAAACAGTAGTACTCGGAGCTAGATTTTAGGACTTTTGCAGTATAGAATTTCATTTTTAGGAGAATCCCCTAATTGATATTTACGGTTTTACTCTATTTCAGCTCTGCCCATAATACCACAATTTTGCTATACACAAGATCAGTTTAAAAACTCACCAGCTATGAGTATTTCGCAATCTTTAGTATCAAAGGGAATTAGGTTGCTCTTCAGCAATGAAGAGAATGTTTGGTATGCCGTCATAGGAGAGCGAAAAAAATATCTTGGCAGCGAACAAGATTGTAGGGTGTTTTTAAGGGAACTTAAGAACTAGGTAAATTGAGGATGTTCGCTTATGAAAGCACGAGTCGCGAGTCTCGTGCTTTTTTATTCCTCTTCCAGTTCCTTGAGGTGCTCGTAGTACTTTTTGATGGCGTCAGGCAACAACTTAATCAACTGATATTCGGAACAATCCGCCACATATTGAACCGTCAATCCTGAATACTGGATAAAATCTCGATAATAGTAATCATCAAAATACTCATTGATTTGATCGAATGCTTGATCCAGATTCGACTTAGCCTCTTCATAAACCAGATCATCAGCTTGCATTTGCTTCAGATATAAATAATTCTTCTTTTCCTCTTTGTAGCTTTTACTAAAAGCCCGATACAGAGCGGTCATAGGACTAGCCACTGCACCCAATCCCATATGATAATCTTTCTCTGCAGGTTTGTTAGAGTACTTCACGCCAGGAACGTAATAAACCTCACGTTCCGGTTGTTTGATGATGGTATTGGCTTGATAATCAGAGGTAATTTCTACATCATCGAGAATAATGGTACTTCTATGCATAGCCAGAATTACTTTTTGCACTTGATCCACATTAGTTATCACCATGGATAGGGAATCGTATCCTACCAAACGAAAATGCAAAGTATCAAGGTGATCGATTTCAAACTCAAATCGACCTTCGTGAGTGGTAGTGGTGCCCAAATGCTCTTCTAGGTAAACATGGACATTGGCCAATTCTTCCAGGCTCATGCCGTCGAGTATTTGCCCATGTACGGTTATTTTTTGTGCCGAAGAATGGTAAAAGCAAAAGAGCAGGAGCATAAACCCCAACAGTTTGGGCACAAAAAAAACGGGCATTCTCGTACTCCAGCTCATTTGTTGCATCAAACAACTAATGCCAGGTAAGTATCTGAGGATGCCCGTTGGTATAAAATTTTAGCTTTTAACTTTTTGGCTTCTTGCTAGAGCCTGAGCTTTTAGGCTTCGAAATAGACTCTCTCATCTCAGTATCTGCCTTGATGTTGTCCATTTTGTAATAATCCATGATGCCCAAGTTGCCATCAATGAAAGCTTGCGCCATTGCTTTAGGTATTTCAGCCTCCGCTTCGATTACCTTGGCTCTCGCTTCCTGTGCTTTGGCTTTCATTTCTTGCTCTACGGCCACCGCCATCGCTCTTCTTTCTTCAGCTTTAGCTTCAGCTACTTTCAAATCGGCTGCCGCTTGATCCGTTTGAAGATCGGCTCCAATATTTTTTCCTACATCTACATCGGCAATATCAATAGACAGGATTTCGAACGCAGTACCTGCATCCAAGCCTCTGGTCAGTACCAATTTCGATATTTTATCTGGGTTTTCAAGTACCTCTTTGTGTGTGACAGCCGAACCAATCGACGTCACAATACCCTCGCCTACTCGAGCCAAGATTGTGTCTTCACCAGCACCCCCTACAAGTTGAGCCAAGTTTGCTCTAACCGTCACTCTCGCTACAGCGATCAACTGAATACCGTCAGACGCAACTGCCGCTACTCTTGGTGTGGTAATTACTTTAGGGTTCACAGAAATCTGTACCGCTTCGAATACATCTCTACCTGCCAAATCAATCGCAGCCGCTTGGTTGAATTCCAAAGCAATGTTGGCTTTATCAGCCGAAATCAAGGCTTTGATTACGCTAGGCACATTGCCTCCCGCGAGGTAGTGCGTTTCTAATTCATTTGAAGTAACCGTAAGGCCTGCTTTTGTCGCCGTAATTAAAGAATTAACAACTAACGATGGTGGCACTTTTCTTATTCGCATAAACACGAGCTCAGCCAAACCTACCCGAACATTAGAAAATACAGCAGTGATCCAAAGGTTAACCGGAACAAAATATAGGAAGGTGAAAAATAGGATAATCGCCCCAAAGAGCGAAATTATCATCATCATACTACTCATTATAGGTATTAGTTTATTGGTTCTACAATTATTTTATTTCGCTCCAACTTGATGATTTTAATCGCTGTGTTTTCCAACACAAATGGACCAAGCGAAGACACTTCATATTCTTTATTATCAAATTCAGCTTTTCCAACAGGCTTCAGGGAAGAAATACACTTGCCTTCCTGACCTATCTCGAGTGCTGAAGTTAATCCCTCATTTACGGGAGTTTTCATTACACTTTTATTGGAAAATTTATTCCAAGCCCCAGATTTAAAACTCAAAATAATCGCTGTCAAACCTGCAGCCATAGATACTGCCAGCACGATATGCCCAGTGTCTACTCCGTATAATTCATAACTTCTATATACTCCGTATACACCCACCAAAAACCCTAAAATGCCAACGATAGTTGTGCCAGGCACAAAAATGATCTCAACGATGATCAAAGATATCCCTGCTAAAATCAAAAACGCTATAAGAAAATAGTCTAGCAATATTGGTGGTTTAAAATTAGTATTCGAATATACAATATAGGGGTGAGTTTCAACTCAACCCCTCTTGTTTTTAATACGCTTTCGCAAATACTACTCTTCCTTTTGAAGGCTTACCTGAGTACACGCATTTTCCTTCCTCTAGTTTCTGATCTATCGGAATACAACGAATGGTAGCTTTAGTTTCGTTCTTGATCTTCTCTTCTGTTTCGGCAGTACCATCCCAGTGCGCATATACAAACCCACCCTCTTCGCTATTGATAATCTTTTTGAACTCTTCGTAAGTATCCACTTCAAACGAATGTGAAGTTCTATAGTCCAACGCCTTTTTATATATCGTTTCCTGGATGTTATCGAGTAATTCAGATATGCTTTGCGCAAAATTGTCATCTAGTGGCATCACGTTCTTTTCAAGCAAATCTCTTCTAGCTACTTCTACCGTGTTATTCTCTAAGTCTTTAGGCCCAATAGCAATTCTAACTGGTGTACCCTTCAATTCATACTCAGCAAATTTCCAACCTGGCTTGTGCGTCTTGCGGTTATCAAACTTTACGGTGATACCCAATTTTTTCAAATCTGCTTTTATCTTCAAAGCCACTTCAGATATTTCAGCCAATTGCTCATCACTTTTGAAGATAGGCACGATCACCACTTGGAATGGAGCCAATTTCGGAGGCAACACTAATCCTTGATCATCAGAGTGTGCCATAATCAGCGCGCCCATCAATCGTGTACTTACTCCCCAAGAAGTACCCCACACATATTCCATTGCTCCGCCTTCTGCGTTGGCAAATTTTACATCAAACGCTTTCGCGAAATTCTGCCCTAAGAAGTGGGAGGTTCCCGCTTGTAAGGCCTTTCCATCTTGCATCAAAGCTTCAATACAATAGGTATCCTCGGCTCCAGCAAATCTTTCGCTTTCTGACTTTACTCCTCTCAATACAGGTAAGGCCAAGAAATTTTCAGCGAAATCAGCATATACGTTCATCATCTGAACGGTTTCATCAATGGCCTCTTGCTTGGTTGCGTGGGCGGTATGCCCTTCTTGCCATAAAAACTCAGCCGTTCTCAAAAACAAACGAGTTCTCATTTCCCAGCGCACCACATTGGCCCATTGATTGATCAGCAATGGCAAGTCTCTGTAAGACTGAATCCAATTTTTATATGAGTTCCAAATGATGGTTTCCGAAGTTGGTCTTACGATCAGTTCTTCCTCCAACTTAGCATCAGGATCTACTACGACTCCTTTGCCGTTCTCATCGTTTTTTAATCGATAGTGTGTTACTACCGCACATTCTTTAGCAAATCCTTCCACGTGGTCGGCTTCTTTGCTGAGATAAGATTTAGGGATGAATAAGGGAAAATAAGCATTAGAATGGCCTGTGTCTTTGAACATTTCATCCAGCGTAGCCTGCATTTTTTCCCATATGGCAAACCCATAGGGTTTGATCACCATACAGCCTCTTACATCCGAGTTTTCAGCTAAATCTGCTTTTTTTACTAATTCATTATACCACAAAGAATAATCTTCGCTCCGCTTTGGTAATCCTTTACTCATCTTGATTTCTTAAATTTGGTATGGATATTGCTTTCTTATCCGCAAAAATTGGACACAAATATAATAGGTTGTCCAGTAATTAAAATCAATGTCTTACCAATTAAACCCGGAGGTAGTTATGATTCTAAAAAACTTAAAGTCGCCTGCAGTATTAGCTTTGACCCTTTGTATGGGAATAGCACACACCGGATTTGGTCAAGACGAATACGATGACATGTATTTTTCTTCAAAAGATCGAAAGAAGATAAAATACGCCCAGGAAAATACTGAAGCCAGTATAACATACGAGTCTTACTCGAATAATACTTATGACAATCCTTCCTACTCCGCTAAAGAAGTAAATCCAGAATATATTGAGAAATACAAGCAGCAGGCCAGAGCCTCTGTAGCAAGTGAGGTAGCCGCAGCAGAAGGAAACACTAATCCTACTTATAGTAGTACGGATTACTTTGTAGAAGGAGAAGTCGCTGACTACGACAACCCTTCTTTCTACGATGATCCCAAATACAATAGACAAAACGAATCAACTGTAGTCAACAACAACTACTACGGAAATGCATATCGCAACCCATATTACGGCGGTTTCAATTCATGGGGACCTTCCATGATGATGAGCTATAATAACTGGGGTGGTTGGTCTTATGGAATGAGCTATGGTTTTGGTTGGGGAAATGGGTATTATGATCCTTTCTTTTATGACCCGTTTTATTGCCCAGTATATAGCTATAATAGTTATAGGTGGTACGGCAATGGTTATAACAGAGGTTTTTATAACGGTTATAACTATGGCTACTATGCTGCCAATGGAATTGATAATGGCTACCAAAGGCATATTACAAGAGGTGCAAGAGGAAGCAGAAGTCAATCCGCCGCCAGCAATTCCAGCATTGTGAAATATTCGTCGACAACACCAGCCAGGAGTTCGGGCAGAGCTGTGGCGACAAGTGGAAGAGCAAGTGGTTCAACTCGAATTGCTAGTACATCCAATAGTAGTGGAAGAGTAGCCAATCAATCTAATAATCAGGTTCAATCACAAAATGAATACCTGAGAAAAGCCAACGTAAGTACATCACGTTCGCGATTGACAGAATTATCGAACAGAACAAATTCGCGTTCAGTCGTGAGTAGCAGAACGACATATACTAACAACAATTCCAGGGTTTCGTCTAACCTTAATAGGCAAAACAACAGTCTCACGAAGACTCCGTCAGTTTCTACCAGAACTACGCGAAGTACCAATAGCTCGCGAAGTTCATCTGGAAATGTAAGAAGGTATAATTCTCAAAGTTCATCTTATTCAAGTCCTTCGAGAAGTTCATATTCGGGAACACGGTCATCCTCTCCGAGCCGGTCTTATGCCGCTCCATCAAGATCAAGTAGTGTATCCAGAAGCTCTGGAAGTTCTTCTGGATCTTCAAGTAGATCAAGTTCACGAGGAAGAAGGTAAGTCATCAGCATTCGAAATAATTTTTTAATGAACAAACTATTCCTTTTAGTTTTTACACTCTCGTTGTGCGCCTATCACTCCAATGCTCAGATTGGATACTACACAGATGCCCTGAACTATAGCCGAACTAACTCTATTGGAACAGCTAGAACGCAGGCACTCGGCGGAGCTCAGGTAGCGCTTGGCGGAGACATTAATGCCGCTTATGCCAACCCTGCAGGCTTGGGATTTAATAGAAGTTCGGTCGTCACCTTTACTCCTTCCATCAATTTTTCTAATAGCGATTCCGAGTACTTCGGACAATTGGCGGATGATTCTAAAGCCAATTTCAATATTGCCAACCTAGGCGTGATCTTCAACTTCGCCAAAAGTGATTATGAAGACAGTAAATTTAAAGGAGGGTCATTCGCCATCACCATGACTCGAGAAAACAACTTCCATCAAGACATTTTATATGATGGATACAATGAACAGATACAAGGCAAATCTTCGATAGTAGACTCATGGATTGATCAAGCCTGGGGAACACCTACTGACAGACTTATTAATTTGGGCTATCCATACGATGCATACAATCATTATTTAATTAGTGATTATGGAGACCCTAATCAACCTGGTTATGACAAATACATGGGGTACTTGCCAGACAGTACCATCCGAGAACTAGGTGATTTTCCAAGACAAATTGAGACTATTAAAAACAAGGGTGGTCAATATCAATGGGATTTTTCTGCTGGTGGAAATTACAATGACATCATTTATTTTGGCGCAAGTCTGGGGTTGAATTCAATCAAGTATTCTAATGAAAGCCTGTATAGCGAAAGCGAATTTCTGTATAATGATCAACCCGATGATATCATCAACGAAATTAGCACGAGATCAACAGTAGATGTGCGTGGCACTGGCGTCAGCGGAACCTTCGGTTTGATCGCTCGACCATTAGATCTCGTCAGGTTTGGAGTTTCTCTGACTACTCCTACCCATTACTGGTTATCAGAAGAAACTTCAGAAGATCTGCTAACTTCTTACAACAGCTGGGATTATCATGATCCTAATTCTTCCGAAGTAATACGTTTGGAAGATTTCTACGATGAATATTTTACAGAGTCAACGTATCAGATTAAAACACCCATGAAACTGACGACAGGCCTAGCTTTCTTTTTGGGTAAAACAGGATTCATTTCAGCAGACATAGACTTTATCGATTACTCTAAATCTAAAATCAAATCATCTGATTTTGACGTCACCGATGACAATCTTGCCATTAGCACCTTGTATCAGAAAACCATTAATTGGAGAGTGGGAAGTGAATTTAGAGTGAGTTCGTTTAGAGTCAGAGGGGGGTATAGTTATGAAGGCGATCCTTATAACAATAGCAGCATCGACAACAGCATTAGAAAAGTATCCGGAGGTATAGGTTATAGAAATCGAGAATTTTTTGTGGATGTATCAGCGGTACATAGCAAATGGTCATCTTCTCGAAGCCCTTATACGATCTATTCATTCGATGATCCCAATGAAGACATCAGCCCAACGGCTTTTATTGAAAACAAGAATTTAAATGTATCTGTGACTTTTGGAATCAACTTTTAACCGATTCCAAATACTCAAGGATATCCTCAAGATTCGAATTGGTAGTGAACGAGGCTTTCTCATATTGAGGAAGTCTCTTTTTATATAGCTCATCCATATCTTGAGCGAGCGTATCGTCCTCCATTTGATTGACTAAGGGTCGTGTACTCTTCTCCTTTTTCACCCTTTCGACAATAGTGTCCATAGGAGTATCTATGAAAATAGTCGCTCCCGCTGAGTTCATTTGGTCCATATTGTCATAGAAGCATGGTGCGCCACCACCAGTAGCTATCACGGCAGGTTCATTCAACCGAATGAGCATAAGCAACACACTGTTTTCAAGTTCTCTAAAGTAGTCCTCTCCTACTTGTTCGAAAATATCAGGAATTACCCATCCAGCCATACGCTCGATTTCGGCATCTAAATCAAAGAAATTACGGTTCAGCTTTTCTGCAAGCTGCTTTCCTAAGGAAGACTTACCCGAACCTGGCATGCCTACTAAAAATATTTTTGAAGGGGTTTTCAAGCGATCTTATTAGTTACCTCTTTGTATTGCATTTTATGAAGTTGTGCATAATAACCATCTTTTGCAAGTAATTCGTCGTGAGAACCTGTTTCTTTTATCTCACCCTGCTCCAAAACGAGTATTTTGTCTGCATGCTGGATAGTTGACAAACGGTGAGCAATGACAATAGAAGTTCTACCCTTCATCATCCGATCAATCGCTCGCTGAATCAATTCCTCTGTCTCTGTATCCACACTAGAGGTCGCTTCATCTAGAACAATGATCTTAGGGTCGTAGACCATGGCACGAACAAATGAAATTAACTGTCGCTGGCCTACTGACAATGTAGCTCCACGTTCCATCACGTTATAATCCAGCCCGCCAGGTAGCCGTTCAATAAATTCTCTTGCGCCAACCAGCTCAGCTGCATGCATGACTTGCTCTCTGGAAATATCTTCGTTTCCAAGCGTAATATTCTTTTCGATGGTATCCGAAAACAAGAAAACATCTTGAAGCACTACCCCAATATTTCTACGCAAGGCACTCAATTCATATTCATGAATATCGTATCCATCCACAGCAATAGACCCTTTGTTTATATCATAAAATCTGCTGAGCAGATTAATTACTGAAGACTTTCCTGCACCTGTAGCCCCTACTAGAGCAATCGTTTGACCGGGCTCCACTTCGAAGCTAATGTTCTTCAATACATAATCTTCATCATTATAGGCGAACCAAACCTTATCAAAAACTACCTGTCCCTCCAAATGATCTGGATTTTTCGACCCTTCATTCGGAATATGTTCCTTGTTCTCCAATAAATCTATCAAGCGATTCGAACTCACAATGCCCATTTGCAAGGTATTGAACCTGTCCGCGATCATTCGAATGGGACGAAAGAACATCTGAATGTACATAATAAAAGCGATGAGTACACCGGGTTGGTATTGAGCATCTATCATCTTCACCGCACCATACCATACCACCAAACCAATGCCAATCGCTTGAATCACCTCCGCTACTGGGAAGTAGACCGAATAGTACATCACGGATTTAATATTCGCTTTCTTATGCTCGCGATTTATGTCTTTGAATTTTTCTAACTCTCGCTCTTCACTATTAAAAATTTGCACAATACTCATCCCAGTGATATGCTCTTGTACGAAAGAGTTCAAGTTGGATACCGCAGTTCTGACGCTATTAAAAGAGACCTTTATTTTTTCCTTAAAAATATAGGTTGCGAAAATCAATACAGGCAAAGTGGACAAACTCACAAGTGTTAATTTCCAATCTGTATAAAACATGAAAATCAAAATCACCACCAATTGAAGCAAGTCTCCAATCATCATAGCTATACCCTGACTGAAAACATCAGCCAAAGTCTCAATGTCAGAAATGTTTCGAGTGACCAATCGGCCGATTGGGGTTTTGTCGAAGAACTTAAGCTTGAGTTTTTGAATATGTTCGTAGAGACTCGTTCTAATATCTCGAATGATGTATTGACCCAGCCAACTGGATAAGTAGGTATGTGCGTATTGCACAAAAGCCTGGGCGATGAGCAGTACGATCAACAATCCAATCATAAAGATCAAACCATCGAAGTCTCCATTAGCCACATCATTGTCAATAGTAACTTGAATGAGATACGGCCTAATAGGCACCAATATCGCCAATGCAATGGTGAGTAAAACCAACAGCCAAAACTGCGTCATATATGGCTTGACAAAAACAAAGATTCTTTTCAGAACTTTGAAATCGAGGATTTTACCGTCGGGTTTTTCTTTTTCCAAACTATTTTAGTGCTGACTTGAAATTAAAGATAAATGTCTTTGGGGTAGATGATGTCGCGCAAATATAGGCCATGTGCAGGAACAGATCGACCTGCTTTTTTTCGATCTCGGCTTTCCAATACGGCTTGAAATTCTTCAACTTTCATTCGCCCTTGGCCTACGTCCAGCATGGTGCCAACTAAGGCCCGAACCATCCCCCTCAAAAATCTATTGGCACTTACGTGAAAATGTATCTCATCGTTTTGCTTTTCCCAACTTGCGGTAAATATTTCACAATTAAAATTGTTGACTTCAGTCTTCACCTTACTCATGGCCTCGAAGTCTTTCCACTTTTTTATCAACTCGCAGCAAGCATTCATTGCCCCTATATCTAGCGGTTGATGAAAATGATAGGACAACCCTTGTTTGAATGGGTTCTTTCGTTGATGAATTTTATAAATGTAAGCGCGAGATGTGGCTTCAAATCTTGCGCTTACCTCATCCTTGACCAGATGAATTTCATTGACTGATATATCCAATGGCAAAAGACTATTCAGTTTGGCTACCAACTGCAATGGATCAATCTGCTTATCACAATCAAAGTGAACCATCTGCATCATGGCATGAACACCCGTATCCGTTCTACCACTTCCAATAGTCGATAGGTCTTTTCTTAATATCGTGGATAATGCTTCATTGAGAACACCTTGTACGGTTTTCGCATTATTCTGAATCTGCCAGCCATGGTAATTCGACCCGTCATAAGAAATATCAATGAAGTACCGCATGAAGACTTATATCACGCCTAGCTCTTTTCCAACTTTGGTGAAAGCAGCAATGGCTTTATCCAAGTGCCCTTGATCATGGACAGCAGAAAGCTGAACCCTAATCCTCGCCTGGCCTTTAGGCACCACAGGAAAATAAAACCCAATCACATAAATGCCTTCTTCAAGTAATCGGGCAGCAAATTTCTGAGATAACACAGCATCGTAAAGCATGATCGGCACAATAGGGTGGAATCCTGGCTTAATATCAAATCCAGCAGCTGTCATTTTTTCACGGAAGTATTTAGTATTTGCCTCTAACTTATCTCTAAGCTCAGTCGTTTCACTTAGCATATCAATTACGGCAATCGAAGCGCCTACAATCGATGGTGCTAATGTGTTTGAGAACAAATAAGGTCTCGACTTCTGACGAAGCATCTCAATAATTTCTTTTTTTCCAGAAGTAAATCCTCCGGATGCACCACCTAAGGCTTTTCCTAAAGTACCCGTAATAATATCTACTCGATCCATCACTCCACAAAGTTCATGAACTCCTCTTCCAGTTTTACCCATAAAGCCAGTAGAATGACACTCGTCTGTCATCACCAAGGCATCATACTTATCAGCCAGGTCACAAATTTTGTCCATTTGGGCTACTGTGCCATCCATAGAAAACGCACCATCAGTTACGATGATTTTACATTTGGCGTCCTTGGCTTCAATCAACTTAGCCTCCAAATCAGCCATGTCATTGTTGTTGTACCTATAGCGCTGCGCCTTACACAATCTCACCCCATCTATAATAGAAGCATGATTCAAAGCATCAGATATGATTGCATCTTCAGGTCCAAAAAGTGGCTCGAACACGCCACCATTAGCATCAAAAGCAGCGGCATAAAGAATAGTGTCTTCAGTTCCCAAAAACTCAGAAATTTTTCTTTCCAACTCTTTGTGAATGTCCTGTGTACCACAAATAAATCGAACAGATGACATGCCAAAACCATGCGTATCAATAGCGGCTTTAGCTGCTTCAATTACTTTCGGGTGTGAAGAAAGACCAAGGTAATTGTTCGCACAAAAATTAATTACCTCTTTGCCTTCACTCGTTTTTATATCGGCACCTTGAGGCGTGGTAATAATCCTTTCAGATTTAAAAAGGCCAGCTTCTTTGATCTCTTGTAGCTGTGTTTTTAGTTTGGCTTCTAAAGACTTATACATGGAAATTATTTCATTTTGGGTTTAAACTTCATTTTTGGTTTGGATGGAGCCACTTCTACCTCTTCACTCAACTGATATTTTCTTCTTATCGGGTTGATTAAAAATAATTTTTGAGCAGTAAAGCTGGCTGGATGAGTTTCAGCAAAAACCAAGGCTAGTTTTTCATACAATTCCGGCTCAGATGCTCTGAATTTTAGTGCATCAATTTTCTTGCTACTCAAATAAGATTTAAAGTCGATTTGATTTTCCATCACACGGCAAATATACGGTTTGTTCACAAAGAGCAGAGCAGGTTTTTTATACGAAATACTCGCTGAATCATTTAAATATTATTTTTCGAGTAGAGTAAAAAAGCTAAGCAATTGTGGTTTTAATTCGCTGCATTAAATACATTTGAAAAAACCATTATTAATCCTTATGGCTCAATTGGAAACATTAGCTCTACAAGTATCCGACGGCATTCTTACCATTACATTTATCCGAGAATCTGCACTCAACGCATTAAATGATAAAACATTTAATGAACTAAAAAGCACTTTCGAAGAAGCCCTGGATAACAAAGACATTTCTGGGATTATCCTCACTGGAGCCGGAGAAAAGGCCTTTGTAGCCGGAGCTGATATCACAGAATTGGCTAAAATGACTGAGGTAAATGGTAGAAGTTTTGCTGAAAAAGGCCAGGAGATTTTCGACATGATTGAAGGCTCTGCAAAGCCCGTTATTGCGGCCGTGAATGGTTTCGCACTAGGTGGTGGATGCGAACTGGCTATGGCTTGCCATATGAGAATCGCTACTGCTAATGCCAAATTTGGCCAACCTGAAGTGAACTTAGGAGTTATTCCAGGGTATGGGGGCACACAGCGCTTAACTCAACTTGTAGGCAAAGGCAAAGCACTCGAACTCATGCTGACGGGAGATATGATTGGTGCGGAAGAAGCACTCTCTCTAGGGTTAATCAATTATAAAGTTGACTCTAAAGCTGAAATGATCTCCAAAGCCGAGGAAATTTTGAAAAAAATTCAAACCAAGGCCCCTCTTGCTGTAGGCATGGTGATCGACTGCGTAAAAGCTGTTCATACTTCCGGTGAAAATGGTTTTCAAACAGAGGCCAATTCATTTTCGAGATGCTGCGGCACAGAAGATTTTCAAGAAGGCACTTCGGCCTTTCTTGAAAAAAGAAAGCCTAATTTTAAAGGCGAATAATCAAAGTAGTTCATGAAATTAAAATTCTGGCTAATACATGAGTAAAGTCAAAGGATTAGCTGGAGACACCATATGGTATGGGTTAAGCAGCATCATTGGCCGCATGCTATCCTACTTATTGGTGCCTTTATACACTTCCGTTTTCCTGCCAGGAGAGTATGGAATTGTAACTGAGCTTTATGCTTATACGGCTTTTCTGTACCCCATTTTTACCTACGGGATAGAAACCGCCTATTTCAGATTTGCCAACAAGAATCCAAAAGAAGAGCCTGCACTTTTTAACCTGATCGTCACTATGATGATCCTGTCCAGTACTTTCTTCGCTGGTGTTTTATTTTATTTTGGTGCTGACTTAGCGATAGCCTTGGACTATCCAGGAAAAGAAATGGTGCTCTACTGGTTAGCTGCCGTGCTCGCCGTAGATGCCATCACCTCAGTTCCATTTGCACGATTACGTTTTCGCAAGCAAGCCAAGAAATTTGCTTTTATTCGGTTTTTCAACATTGCATTCGCTGTAGCACTAAACCTGTTTTTTCTGGTTTTCTGCCTCAAAATTTATGAAGGCCTTTGGCTAGTGGATTTGCAGGATTTCATGCTCGAGCACTACGATTTTGAGTTCAAAGCGAAATATGTTTTTCTATCTAACCTTATTTCTAACTCACTCCTCATTCTATTATTAATTAAAGAATTTGATGGATTCAAACTCAGGTTTAATTGGAAAAAGCTTGCGCCCATCTTGCTCTATGCTTCTCCCTTGCTTTTTATGGGATTGGCAGGAGCAACCAACGAAATGCTTTCTCGTGCACTACTCAAAATTTGGCTGCCCGAGGGGTATTACCCTAATCAAACCAGTATAGCAGCACTTGGTATTTTTGGCGCTTGCTATAAATTATCCGTATTCATGATGTTAGGGATTCAAGCCTTTAGGTATGCTGCAGAACCTTTCTTTTTCTCAAATGCACAAAGCAAAGATTCACCAAAACTATTTGCTCATGTGATGACCGGCTTTGTCATTTTCTGCACATTGGTTTTTGTGGCTATTTCGCTCAACCTTGAAGTGATTGGAATGGTCTTCTTTTCTAACCCAGCTTATCGTGAAGGCTTATATGTAGTCCCTATTTTGCTGCTGGCCTATTTGTTTAATGGCATTTATTATAATCTCTCCGTCTGGTATAAAGTCACGGATCGTACGGTCTACGGAGCAGGGATCACCATTTTGGGTGCCACGCTTACCATATTACTCAATTACTTGCTTATCCCAGTATTAGGCTATTTTGGTAGTTCGATCGTTACGTTAGTTTCTTATTTTTCTATGGCTTTGATAAGCTATCTGTTTGGTCAAAAATATTACCCTATCCCTTACCAAGTTATCAAAATAGCAGTTTATCTGGTGTTAGCTTCTCTACTCATATTGGTTTTTTATCAAATCGATACAGACAACTGGGTAGCCAACTTTTTCATTAAAAATTTGGGTGTCTTGATTTTTATAGCGGGAACCTATTTAGCTGAGAGAAAACATCTTGCAGGCCGAGTAGTATTCGGGTTTAAATTTCCTTAAATTATTGAGTCATTTGGTACTAGTACAAATGAATGAATTGAAAATCAATAAGGTACAGCGGTTTTTCCTTAAATTTGTGAATCCTACAAACTATGAAAGGTGGCTGATCGTTTGATCAATACTATGATGACAATATTGCGGACTATATTCATTCTGACCCTGATACTTACTTGTGGTTATACTTCTTTTTCGCAAAAAAGGAAAAAGAAAAACAAGCCTCAGGTGAACATCGAAAAGGTTCAGTTTCTAACAGATGAGGAAAAAGCAGAAGTTGACCTCTACTTTTTAGAAGGAGAAAAGTATTTCCTTCTTCAGGACTTTTCAAAGGCAATGACTGCCTTTCATAAGGTACTACAACTAGACCCTAAAAATGCCGCCACCCACTATAAAATTGGTCAGATTTATAGTGAAAACAATGATATAGATAAGGCATTGCCGCATGCCATATTTGCAAAAAACTACAACCCCAAAAACAAATATTATTACCTCTTGTTGGCTCATATCCAAACAAATCTTGAGGATTTTGTTGCGGTAGAGAAAACCTATACAGAAATGCTGGCAAATGTGCCTGATACGGAAAGCTACCTTTTTGAATTAGCTGCCATTCAATTGTATCAAAAAGAGTATGAAGCCGCACTAGTCAGCTATCAAAAGGCCGAAGACCATTTTGGAGCCATGGAAGAAATCATCCTCCAAAAACAAACGGTTTATTTGAAAATGAACCGTATGGATTTGGCCGTAGAAGAGGGAAAGCGACTCATGGACCTGTATCCAAATGAGCCCTCACATGCGCTTTCGCTAGCACAAATGATGCTGTCCAATGACAAGTATGAAGAAGCTGAGGAATTTATCCTGTCTAAAATTGATCAATACCAAAACAACGAAAGACTATACATCTTCCTTTCGGAAGCTTATGGAAAGCAGAAAAAATACGCGAGAGCAATTAAAGTTTTAGAAGTTCCGTTTGCCAGCACTACGCTGGACTTAACCAGAAAGATTAGAACAATGGCAGGCTACCTTGCCATGCTTCCCAATGAGGAGCTCAATGAGCCACTACTCAAATTATCCGAAAAGCTGGTAAAAACTCATCCAAACTCCTATCAGGCTTTGGCAATGACCGGTGACTTATATTACAATATCAACGATAGACCAAAAGGAAGGGAGTATTACCTGAAAGCCGTGGAGATAGATGGATCCAACTACAACATATGGCAAAACATATTGTCTCTGGATCTCGAAATGGAAGATTACGATGCAGTGATCGAGCATTCCGAAAAAGCCATCGAGAATTTCCCTAATCAGGCCACACTTTACTACTTCGGAGGAACAGCCTATTTGATTAAAAAAGACTATGAAAATGCATTGAAGACGTTCAATGCAGGTAAGGCATACGCCGCCAGAGATGCTCAAATGAAAAGTCTTTTTCATGGTCAGTTGGGTGATGCATATAATAGTATAGGTGATCATAGTAAATCAGACGAGGCCTATGAGATTGCCTTAGATGCAAAGCCAGACAACGATCATGTTTTAAATAATTATAGCTACTTCCTGTCCTTACGAAAGAAGGATCTGGACAAAGCTTTTAAAATGTCTTCAAAATTGGTTAGAGATTTTCCCGAAAATTCGACTTATCTTGACACTCATGCATGGGTGCTCTACATGATGGGGGACTTTGAAGGAGCAGAAAAAAACTTAAAGCAGGCCTTGTTGTATGAACCTAGCGCTACCATCATCGAGCATTATGGAGACGCTTTATTCAAATTAGGAAAAATAGACGAGGCCATCATACAATGGAAAACCGCTAGAGATATGGCGGAGGACACTACCACTTTGGACAAAAAAATAGCTGATAAACAACTTTATGAATAGATTTATCCTATGCCTTGCAGGTTTGTTGATATTTTCAGCCTGTAGCAAAAAACTCGCCATCTTCTCTTCTAAATCATCTCAGCTCAATCTGAATAATTTGGAATATGACAACCTATCTTTAAAGTCTAAGATTAAATACAAAGATGAAAATCGTGACCTCAAGGCCACCGCGAATATCAGAGTCAAAAGAGATAGTATCATTTGGTTTTCCCTTACCCCAGGACTTGGCATCGAGGCGGCTAGAGGAGTCGTTACGAAGGATTCTATTATCATATTAGACAAAATACACAAGGAGTATCAAGTATTGAAGGTTTCGGATCTGTCTGAAAAATATCACTTCGATTTTGATCTCAAGTTGATCGAGTCCATCATTATAGGCAATTTAATCTGGCCAATCACAGATGATGATGATATACAAAAAGAGGATGGATACTTCAAAATTCAAAAATCTGATGGTGACCTGACCGTTATGAATTATATAGGAGCCAACTCCATGAAATTGGAAAAACTCCAAGCGGTCAGCGATACCAGTAAAAATGCACTGAATATTCATTACACTGAGTTCTTGAAGGAAGAGGGTAAAATTCTTCCGTCAGAAATCAATATGCAGATCAATTATCGCTCGAAAAGAAACAAAGCAAAAAAAGTTTCAAAGGTTCAAATCAGACATTCAAAGATCAATATCAACAAAGAAGATCTGAATTTCTCATTTAGCATTCCTGACAAGTATGAACCAATGTAATGTATTTACATGGTTGTTTTTGATTGCAACCTTTCTCATCCTTCCTGAAGGTTTTGCCCAGAAAAGTAAATCTCAAATTGAAAAAGAGAAGAAAGAAAGTCTGGCCAAAATTTCTGAGGTACAGAAGATTCTAAAAGAAACTGAAACAGAAAAAAAGGCCTCAATAGGACAATTACAGGCCCTCAACAAGCAAATTGAAGCCAGGCGATCATTGATTTCTTCTCTTACTCAGGAGATAGATTTGATTAGTGGAGAGATCTCAGATCTATCCATAGTGGTGAACGCCTTGCAATCAGATTTGGAACATCTGAAGCAGGAATACGGACAGATGATCTATGACGCCTACAAGGCAAATCAAGGATATAGCAAACTCACTTTCTTGTTTTCTGCACAAACCTTCAACCAATTATTTCTTAGATTAAAATACTTAGAACAATACACCAAAGCGCGTGAAGTACAAGTCGAACAAATTGAAAAAGTGAGAGATGCGCTGAATCAGCAAATGGGCGTATTAGTAGTAAAAAAAGAAGAACAAGATGCCCTACTCAAAACCAAAATAAAAGAGAATCAAAGTCTACTCGCTTTGAAATCCAAGCAAAACAAGGTGGTTCAGGAATTGAGTAAAAGAGAAAAAGAATTAAAGGCAGAGGTCGCTGAAACTAAGAAAGCCGTTAAACGACTGGACGATTTGTTAGCCAAAATCATTAAAGCGGAAATTGAAAAATCTAATGCTGATAAAAATGCCAATACCATTAATCTCACCGCTGAGATGGCCAAAATCTCTACTGCCTTTGAAGGAAAAAGGAATCGACTTCCATGGCCTGTTCAATCGGGATTTGTGTCAGAAAAATTCGGCAAACATCCCCATCCGGTACTAAAGAATATATGGGTAGAAAATCAGGGCGTCGACATTCAGACCCAGAAAAATGCTCAAGTGAAAACTGTTTTTCAGGGAAAAGTAGCAACCACGGCATTTGTCCCAGGTATGAACCGGGTAGTTATTGTGCAACACGGAGATTATTATACCCTATATGCTAAATTGAAAAGCGTAAATGTTAAAAAGGGTCAGATTCTCCAGGCCAATGAAAGCGTCGGGGAGGTATATACCGATTCTGATGGTATTTCCGAATTACAATTTCAAGTCTGGAAAAACAATGTAAAAATGGATCCTGAAAAATGGTTGGCTAACAAATAAAGCCTTGTTAACCTCAATGTCAAATTCATAAATTCGCAATAAACTGACGTTTCGTTGAATGAAATTCAATGTTTTAACTATTCAATTGAAAATTGAGTCCTTTTTTATCAATAAATTTCAATGGGCTATATAGTAAAACTATATTTGCGCTATGGATAAAAAGGTAATACTAATGATTTTGGATGGGTGGGGAATCGGCACCAATCCAGAAGTATCTGCAATCAAAGCAGCAAAAACTCCCTTCGTAGATTCTTGCTACACAAAATATGCACATAGCAAATTAGAAGCCTCTGGTTTAGCCGTGGGTCTTCCTGAAGGCCAAATGGGAAACTCAGAAGTAGGCCATATGAACATCGGTGCCGGCCGAGTGGTGTACCAGGATTTAGTGAAACTGAACCTAGCAGCAGAAGACGGCTCGTTAGCCAAAAATGAAACGCTCCTCGAAGCCTTCGATTATGCAAAAGCCAACGGCAAAACCGTTCATTTCATAGGACTGGTTTCTGACGGAGGAATCCATTCGCATGTCAATCACTTAAAAGCACTTTGCGATGGAGCTGCCGCTAATGGATTAGAAGATGTATTGATTCATGCATTCACCGATGGTAGAGATACCGACCCCAAGAGCGGCATCAATTACCTGACCGACCTTCAAAATCATTTGGATAAAACCACTGGGAAGATTGCTTCTGTCACTGGTCGCTACTACGCCATGGATAGAGACAAAAGATGGGAACGTGTAAAATTGGCCTACGATGCCATGGTGAATGGTGAAGGATCTAAAACAACCGATGTTTTGGATGCTGTGAAAAAATCATACGCTGAAAATGTGACCGATGAGTTTATAATGCCAATCGTCCAGACAGACGAAGCAGGTCAGCCATTAGGGACTATCCAAGAAGACGATGTAGTGGTGTGTTTCAACTTTAGAACTGACAGAGGTAGACAAATCACAGAAGCCTTGACTCAAGTGGACTTCCCTGATCAGGGAATGAAAAAACTGTCTTTAAAATATCTAACCATGACCAATTATGATGGCACTTTCAAAGATGTGTCAGTCATGTACGACAAAGACAACCTCAGCAATACGTTGGGTGAGGTGCTAGAGTCTGCAGGTAAAAAGCAAATTAGAATTGCAGAGACTGAAAAATATCCTCACGTGACCTTCTTCTTTTCTGGCGGAAGAGAAAAGGAATTCGAAGGAGAGAAAAGATTGCTTTGCCCATCTCCAAAAGTAGCTACCTACGATTTGCAACCAGAAATGAGTGCTGGTGATATTCGGGATGCAATCATCCCCGAACTGCAGAAGGGTGAAGTAGATTTTGTTTGTTTGAATTTTGCTAACCCCGATATGGTAGGGCACACCGGAGTATTCGAAGCGGCAGTAAAAGCTTGTGAAACCGTAGATCACTGTGCACAATCTGTAGTAGAAGCTGCTATTGCCAATGGATACACGCCTATCATTATCGCAGACCATGGCAACTCTGACATCATGATGAACCCTGACGGTTCTCCGAACACAGCACATACTACCAACTTGGTGCCTTGTATCTTCGCTGATGAAGATATCAAAGAGCCTGTGAAAGATGGAAAACTAGGGGATTTAGCACCGACCATTCTTACTTTGATGGGAGTAGAAGTGCCAGAAGAAATGACTGGAAATATCTTGGTCTAAAGTTATTCTTATAGCGTAGGGTTTAAACACTGCGCTATAATCAAAAATAAATATATATTTGCCAGCCTAATAAGTTGGGGCATTAGCTCAGCTGGCTAGAGCGCTACGCTGGCAGCGTAGAGGTCATCGGTTCGACTCCGATATGCTCCACATAATTAGCCATTTGATTGATTTCAGATGGCTTTTTTTGTTTTTTGGGGTCACATATTTATTCGCAATTGTTAAATTAGCCTAGTGCTGAATTAAGCAATTTTCTTTTTTCCCGTCTTAAAATACTGTGAACTGTAATTAACAAGTTCAATACAGTCAATCTGAATTGGCTCAAACTCTTCCGAATACTCCTTATGAATAAAAGACATGATCTTGTCAAGGTTTTTTATTGCTTTAGCAAAGTGCTTATCATAAGTGAAAAATGCAATTTCGTCTTGATTTGCGGCCTTATCATGACATAAGTATCTAGCCCTCCGTGCAAGTTGTTGCAATTTGATAAACGCTTTATAAGTTTCCTCATCAACTTTACTAAGTGAAACTTGTCGCTCTGGATTGAGTGCATTCTTAACATCGTTATGAGACCGATAATGCATATTTGCTTTAGACGCAATATGTGCGTTAACCAAATGTACAGCCACATAAAATGAAATTGTTACTTGCCAATCCCAAAACTTTTTCCCAGAGTCATTAACCTGACTTAAAAAATCTAGATTGTTCTTTGCTTGCTTGATGTGTTCGGGAAAATCTGCCAAATCAACTAGAGTTGTTGTCTAGAATTAAAGAACACTTATGTAATGTGGAGGAACCGGAATCCCGTCACTTTTCTCAAGTATAGTAGTAGAAATGTGAAACCCATATTCCAAAAATTCTGCATTCACTTTGGCCTCAGACATTATCAAATTATCCTCTGTAACTTCGTCATCATCATTAATTTCTGCCCATACTAGTATGCTTGAATTTCCCAATTCTAAGGCCAATTTTGAAATACTAACATTTCTGCTATTAATTTCTTTAATGTATGACTTAACTAACGCCTGCACAAAGGCATGACTTGATTTCTCCCTTACTTCTGCCAATACAGTAATATGATTTCCTTCTACGAGGTTTTGATAAAATGCTTCCTTATCTGGATCAGCTGTCCCAGAGTCTAGCATTAATTTATCCACTTTGACACCTTGAATAAATTCTTCAAACCAGACATCCCTTTTGCTTGAATTAATCTGATTTTCTTGCTGAATTGTCATATTGACTTTCTAATTATTTGAATATTATCAACGAAATGATTCGCGAAATTGATTGAAATTTCCTTAACAATAAATTTTTTAGCCACTTTTTGAATAAAATTAACCGTCAGATGTAAAAAAAGCAAATTCCATTCCTAACACCCTCGATTGTTTATCAATATACTAAATTTATCTTAATCACATAATAAACAACTACTTGAGAACATTTTTATTATACCGTAATCCTTTTATTATGCTCCTATGACTCCAAAACAAATGAAACATCCATTTGCAATAAAGGTTGAGAAATTAACAAGAAACGTGCCTCTAACATAGATATAACACATGGCTCTATCACACAATTCTGCATTGATATTCTGACGTTTTTGATTATAAGGTGAATTGAACCATAATATTCGATGTCTAATGCAAACGCAAAGATTTTTTTCCATCAAGAATTTGTACCTAGCAGTGTTTCATAGTCCTGCGATCATTTCCTTTTAGGAAATAGCACCTTAACTCTAATTAGACTTGAATATAATATCTCCTATCTTCATGTCTTCACAACTTACCGCCTCCTCACTAGGCCAATATGTGACAATGCAAAAGTATTCTTGTTCAACCATTGAACCACTAACATTTTGATATTGAAATTTTCCTCCTATCATCCAAGAAGTATCACTTAACGCTTCAGTCTTCGCAGATGAAAATGGAAAATCAACTTCATATCCTAAGTATTTAACCAATTCCGATATGCTCCACCAAAAGGAAGCCAAATTAACTTCCTTTTTTTGTGTTCCTTAGGTAATATTCGAAGGTAAAAACACCTTGAATGATGTTCCTTCTCCTTCTTTACTTTGAACTTCTATGCGGCCTTTGTTCAGCTCCACAAACTCGTGTACCAAAAGCAGTCCCAACCCAATGCCCTTTTCGCCCTTAGTTCCCCATTGACTTCTGGTTCCTTTCAGAGAAAATAGATTTTCAAGTTTTTCCTGAGAGATGCCAATTCCAGTATCCTTTATCTCAATCACCCCAAAACCATCCTCTTCAGCAATATTTAGGGTCACACTCCCTGCTTCAGGAGTAAATTTGATGGCATTACTTAGCAGGTTTCGGATGATAGTAGACACACTGTTTTTGTCTGCTTTAATAGTTACATCTTCTGGCAGTTGACCTACCAAGTCGATGTTTTTTGCAATCGCCATATTCAACATGATATTCAGGTTAGACTGGCTGATTTCTCTCAACGAGATGGTCTGAGGATCGTAAGGGATTCTCCCTTCTTGGCTCAGTGCCCACTCCAATAAATTATCTAGTAATTCCGATACCTCCTTAGCAGAAGCTTCCATCATACTGCCTAATTGCTTCAATCCATCCACATCCTTGCTGTCAGCCAATACATTAATCAAGCCTGAAATCCCTTGGAAATTACTTATGGGACCACGGATATCATGTGAAACAATAGAGAAAAAACGATCTTTTGTTTTATTTACTTCATCGAGTTTGTTTCTCTGAGCTGCAATCACTCGTCTACGCTGCCTTACGATTCGCACTGCCCTATCTTTAATTCTATAAATTTTTAGTAGCGCAATAGTCAATACCAATAACAAAGCAATTATAAAAACCGCACTCCAGGCTACCATTCTATTGAGCTTAGCTTGTTCACTCAATAGGTCTACCTCTATTTGTTTCTTATTTACTTCATACTCTGTGCGGAGATCGGCCATTTTACGAATGGTTTCTTCGTTGTTGATGCTATCTCGGTAGGTAATATATTGCTTCAGATAAGTGTAAGCCTCATCAGAGTTACCTACTGATTTGTAGAGTTCAGAAAGTTTGAGGCTGGCGTCTCGGATTTGTTCCTTTAGCCCTTCTTCAAGACCAATATTTAAACTGCTCTTTGCATATTTTACAGCTCTATGATACTCGCCTCTCTCAGCGTAAATTTCAGCCAATGAAGTCTGATATACAGCTATCGGATATCGGTCGCCGAGTTCCTCTAAAATAGTTATGGCTTGATTTATGTTTTCTTCTGCACGTACATATTGACCTAGTTCGGCTAGTACCAAACCTATATTTCCTAAGTTGAAGGCTGTTCCCATAGGATAGTCAATTCTGTTGAAAATCAATTTAGAGCGCTGAAAAAAGACTAGTGCAGAATCATAGTTTTTTATGTTTAGGAACTCGTCTCCCGTATTGAGTAGTGTGGACCCCATATTAACCGAGTCATCTAGTTCTTTAAACATTTCAAACGCCATACGATATTGAACTATCGATTCATCATGCCGCTGACTAAGCGAATACAAATCACCTACAGAGGAATAAGCACCAGCGATTATATTCTGGAAACCCATATTTTCGGCAATTTGCAAGCCTTTCAAATAGCGCTGAAGAGCCACATCAAAGTCGCCCAAAAGTCTGTGTGCATGGCCATTTAGGATATATCCTCTTGATTCCCATAGTGGCTCATTAAGTTCATGACTTTGATTGATTAGCAGATTGGAATAATAAAGTTTTTTTGCTGCATTACGTTGCTGATAGGCAACCTCTTCCAGTAAGTCAAAATAGCTACTATCCCTAACCTCAATTCCCTTGAGCACAAGAGTGAGACTATCAGCTACCCTTTGATTTTGACAAGGGGCTTTAAAAGAGAGTAAAAGAAAACTACCTGCCATAAGACAAGTAGTTTTTAAGTTAAATTTCAAAACTATGGTCTGATTTCAATCTTAGGATCTACCGTAATGGATTCCTTTTCTCCAGAAGGAATAAATACTACACTGTACTTACTATGCTGAGACCTCTTATTATCAATTTTAGCCTCCCAAATACCTTTCTTCTCATGAGGGAGCTTCTTGAACATTTCCTTATTAGTATCAATCTGGATATCCACTATTTCTTTAATGCTCTTATCTGCTATTTCCCAAGCAATTTTACCATTTGGAGCAACATACGTGGTAAAGTCTTTCTGCTTTCCCTTTTCACTATGGTGCCCTTCATTATCAGACAGCACCAATTCATTAGCCTCATATTTTAGATATACGATGGCCGGATCTTTTACGCTCATTATTCAATGTTTAGATTATAAAAAAATAAATCTACAGGTGAAGCTTTAATATTAATAAAAGCGTTTGGATTATGGAAGACTAATCAAGGCACATTCTTAACAACAAGGAATGAAATACTAGAATTGTTGCTTCTAATATCATTATTAGCTCATCGGAAAGGATTTATCCGGGTTTAAACTTTTTGTACAAATTATCATTGTAACAATAAGCCCAATACTCATTGGGTTCTGCAGAGGCAATTACTGAATGATTACTTTCTTCATGATGTGCACGGGCATGTTTGTTTTTTGACGAATCACAGCACAAAGTAACCCCACAGGTCTGGCAGGTTCTGAGATGCACCCACGTGGCTCCTGTTTTCACACATTCTTCACACACACCAGCGCCTGATTTGATTTGATTGAGCGCATCGAGATGGTTGCAGGATTTGGGATTCATAGATTACGTCTTGGGTGCTAATCTTAATTTAATGAATAATTATGAATATCCATCTCGCCCAGGCGTGCAACTATAATTCGAAACTTCAGTCTTTTATTCACCTAAGCAAGGTCTTATTTCCTAAAGCCCGATTGAAACTAGAAGCGCTTCTGGTAGATTTCGGGCTTGTTTTTATACTTTTTCAAAATAAATCACTTTGGTTGTCCTAACTTATTGTACTTATTCGTCATACCGCTGAAAAGCAAAGAACTAAATTGAAAAAATATGAAAGCATTAAAAATTGCAGGTATTGTGGTAGCAGTATTGGTTGTTGGGATATTTGTATTTGCCAAAACTAATCATGTGTCTCCATTAGGTATGGTGTCTTCTGATGAGTTTGATACTTACTCAGGTGTAGCAATCAAAGGCTACGACCCCGTAAGCTATTTCGTGTCTGACAAAGCCCAATTGGGATCACAGGAATACCAATACGAATGGAAAGAGGCCAAGTGGTATTTTGTCTCAGAAGAAAACAAAAATGCATTTGTGAATAACCCTGAAATGTATGCTCCTCAATATGGTGGGTACTGCGGCTTTGCCGTGAATGCCGGATTCACAGCAGGAGCTGACCCTACTTCCTATATGATTCAGGATGAAAAGCTCTATTTGTTTAATGGTGCCGAGGTGAAAGCAGAAGCAAAGGCAGGAGGTTCCGCTTTTTTTGATACCTCAAACACCAACTGGAATAAAAAGTAAGAAAATCCTATTAACTTGAACACACCCATCTTTGCACACGTAAGGATGGGTGTTTTTTTATATCAAAACTGTATGATGTCTTCACAATCTTTACTCAATCGACCCTTCATATTTCTAAACAAACTCAAAGTCAACAACAACCGAGAGTGGTTCAACAAGAATAAAGATCAATACCTCGAGGCACATCAGCAAATCATAGCATTTGCAGACCTACTATTGGATGAACTCAATAAGACAGATGTGATCGAAACTCCTACAGCCAAAAAAAGTCTTTACCGAATTTATAGAGACGTTCGGTTCTCAAAAGACAAAACGCCATACAGCCTCTATTTTGGTGGAGGTTTCAGAAGGGCTGGAGCAGAAAGAAGAGGCGGCTATTATTTTCATCTGGAACCTGGTAATACGTATGTAGGTGGTGGCTTCTGGGGTCCCAATTCCCAAGACAT
Organism: Reichenbachiella sp.; assembly: GCF_033344935.1. Lineage (NCBI taxonomy): Bacteria > Pseudomonadati > Bacteroidota > Cytophagia > Cytophagales > Reichenbachiellaceae > Reichenbachiella > Reichenbachiella sp. Next base: position 4,847,251 of record NZ_JAWPMM010000001.1, read on the forward strand.
GATGCACATACGAAAGCATCTACAACAAGAGCCTGAAATGTTGCGAGACATCATTGCTGACCCGGATTTCAAAAAGAATTTTGGTTTACTTAGAGGCGAACAGTTGAAACGTGCTCCCAAAGGATTTGAGGTGGACGATCCTGCCATTGATTTGCTGAGATACAAACAGTATTGGATACGTCATGAATTTGATATGAAGGAAGTGATGGGGCCTAACTTTCATTTGAGCATAATCAAGCAATTCCACTACATGCGTCCATTTTTTGATTACATGAGCGAGATACTGACTTCAGATTTAAACGGAGAGTCCATCCTATAAATAAAAAATCCCAGGGAACCACCCCTGGGATAAACTCAAAACATAACCAATCAACTAATCTACTTTCGGCCTTCTGCCGAAAACTGCCAACCAGCAGGGCTGCTGGACTGAGCAGTACCACTCAAAGTGGCGATTAATCAAAATCTAAACTCGTAAAGCATTATCCAACTCCTGTGCCAAAACAGGAATAGAAGAGTCAAAATGGGTATTATACCTACGAGTTTTGTTAAAAAAATTTAGTGGTATGTAATTATTGGCAATCCCATAGATACTAGTATCATTGAAATTAGATAACTATCTATGGATTCAATAAAGCAGGAAGAAATATTTCAAGATTGGTTGGCAAGATATAAAGCGCTGTTTTTCAAATTTGTTAGAGCTTATGCATTCAAGAAAACAGATCAGGACGACTTGTTTCAGGAAATATGTATTCAAGTATGGAAATCCATTCCAAACTTTAGAAATGATTCGGCCGTATCCACTTGGCTCTATAGAGTGACCATGAACACAGCTCTCTCATGGGTCAGAAAGGGAAAAAAACACGCCAACTCGAAACCAATAGATGGCTATGAACCTGTTGTAACCACATACCAAAGTGATGATGATCGTTTGGAGTGGCTTTATGAACAAATTGCTCAACTCAATAAAGTAGATCGAGCGCTTTGCCTTTTGATGCTAGATGGATTCAACTATAAAGAGATGTCGGCTATGCTAGGAATTTCTAGTAATAATGTTGGTGTGAAAATCAATCGCATCAAAAAAAAATTAATTGAAAAATCTAAAAAACTTGTCAACGATGAACTTTGAGGATATGCAAAAAATATGGGATAGGCAGAATGGGAAGACACTATTTGCCATTGATGAAAATAGCTTAAAAAAACAAATGAGAGTAAAAATTAATAAAGCCAATAAATCAGTTGATGTGATGGAATACGGCATTATTATATTGAACACAATAGTGGCTACAGTATTGACCTATCGTGGGATCGAATCTGGCAAATATCTAACTCTCATGACAGCCGGAGTATCATTTGCCATCATGCTGTATATGCTAGCAAATCGAGCAATGAGGAAGAAAAGGGAGATAAGATACGACGGAACCATGTTGTCGAGTTTGGATAATGCCATATCCAATCTCACTTATCATATGAATAAAGCAAAGAACTTTATTTGGTGGTACTTAGCTCCTTTTGCGATGACTACACTGGTCTCCATGTTTTACAATTTTGATCGCAATAAAATATGGATTTGGGTATTCGTAATACTAGCGTACCCTTTGGCGTTCTGGATGACAAAATGGGAAGTGAGAAGAGTTCACCTCCCAAGAATAAAATCACTAAAATCACTAAAAAATCTCTTGCAAAAAGAAAGTGACCTTATTCACGAGTGAGTAATTCAATCAACGCAAAATGATCTGGAAAAGAGTGGATCAATTCCGCTCTTTTTGCCATTTCAAAGTCCTCGAAATCAAAGCCAGGCGCAACCGTGCAACCAACTAATGAATATTCTCCACCATCTTGCACCTTTGAGGCAAACCAGCAATTAGCCGGTACTACGGCTTGCGGTACTTGCCCCTTCTCCAGTTCGAGGCCTAATATGATTTCATTGGTCTTCCCATTTTCATCAATGACGTATATACTCAATGCATCTCCTGCATAAAAATGCCACATCTCGTCAGATTTGATTCGATGAAAAGCAGAGAAATTTTCAGATGTGAGTAAGAAATAAATGCCGGTAGAGACATTTCTACCAGAAGGAAAATCCGTGAATTCGGCAGATACAGAAGAACGATAGGTTTCTTTGAAAAAGCCTCCTTCTGGATGTGGCTCTAACTCTAATCGCTCAACCCAATAATTAGCAGGCTTGCGCATCAATCCTTTATTCGCTTCATTTTGATTTTAAGGTTTTGCTCGTAAAAGTGAATGCGTTTAACCTCTGCTTCAGATACCAAACAAAGTGAGAGACCATTCAATCCTGCTCGACCTGTTCTGCCACTTCTGTGAGTAAAATATTCCAAATGCTCCGGCACCTGGTAATGCACCACATAAGACAAGCCTTTGACATCGATCCCTCTTGCGGCTACATCCGTAGAAACTAAAATCTGCAAACTTTCATTCTTGAATGCTCGCATGACTTTATCTCGCTCCTTTTGTTTCATATCACCTTCAAGCGCTTCTGTCGAAATATTTTTCGATTGTAGTTGTTTACTTAGGGTCTGAGCAGCTGCCTTGGTATTACAAAAAATCAAGCCTCTATTCTCTTTCTGCGACCGAAGAAAAGACAACAACACTTTTACTTTATCATTTGGGTCGCAAACCACATATTGATACTCAATATTTTCATTCGCTCCTTTCTTTTTGAGCTCTACTCGTTGTGCATTTTGAGAAAGGTAGGTTCGGATCATTTTCTTTACGCCTTCAGGCATGGTAGCCGAAAACAACCATTTGTTGCTTCTAGTCGCAGTCTCATCTAAAATCTTGTTTAGGTCTTGTTTGAAACCCATACTCAGCATCTCGTCAGCTTCGTCTAGAACCACAGTTTGTACATGATCTAAGGATACAGCTTTGCGCTGCAGCAAGTCGACCAATCGACCAGGTGTCGCTACTAATATTTGTGTCGGCCTTTGTAATCTACTGATCTGCTCATCGATTTTAGCCCCTCCGAACACTGCTTCAGTAAATACCTTTTCGGAATATTTCGTGAATTTGAAAAGCTGCTTAGCTATCTGCTGGCAAAGCTCTCTGGTAGGGGCTAGCACTAAAGCTTGGATATTTTTTTCCTTCGGGTCCACTAATTCCAAGAGCGGTAATCCAAAAGCAGCTGTCTTCCCTGTTCCAGTTTGTGCTTGTCCTACAAAATCAGTTTGACCCTGAACAAGAATAGGAATGGCTCTTTCTTGGATTTCGGAGGGTTCTTTAATACCCAACTCATTCAATCCTTTAATTAATGACTTTGAAATACCTAATGCTGAAAATGAAGACACGGTGTGCTGTATTTAAATGAAGACACAAAGATAGGTAGCACCATCCACACCTCTCTACTATTAGTTACTTACTTCACTACCTCCACACCTTTCCAAAAAGCCACATAGCTTTCGATATTCTTTGCCAAGTCCGACGCTGAGGGGTAAAACCAAGCCGCATCCTTGTTGCTTTCACCATTTACTTCTACTGTGTAATAGCTTGCAACCCCTTTCCATGGACAATTGGTGTGCGTATCACTCGCTTTGAAAAATTCACTATTAATGGATTCAGCTGGAAAATAATGGTTGTTTTCCACTACCAATGTGTCCTCGCTTTCCGCTAAAACTTGTCCGTTCCAAATGGCTTTCATATTTTTCTTGTTTTATTTAAGTCATAACCCACTTAGGGGTATACCAGTTCCATTATTGTCTTATTAATCGAAAGTACTCCTACTTTGATCGAAATTTATAGCAGTATACCTGTATAAAATAGAACTTTCAAAAGATTTAATTTTTGTAAGTAGTCGGTTGGAGTTCGGATGAACTGCTGCCTTTCTAAAAAAACTCATTCTTTAACCAAACACTACAATATGGTCTAGACAAGTACGTTAGAACAAAAGTGTTATACAGATGAATAATTTTGGTGTTAGTGATAGCTTATTAGTATCACATTACAAAAACGGTAGCGAAGAGGCGTTTGAAGAGTTGGTGGCTCGACATAAGTCTCGTGTTTTCACTACTATTTACTTGATTGTAAAAGATAAATATGTGGCTGAAGATCTCCTTCAGGAAACGTTTATCAAAGTTGTAAAGACGGTCAAATCTGGTAAATACAATGAGGAAGGCAAATTCCTACCGTGGGTGCTGCGCATTGCGCACAATTTAGCGATTGACTTTTTTAGAAAAGACAAACGCTACCCAACTATTGTAATGGAAGATGGAAGTGGCGTATTCAATACTTTGGATTTCGCCGAAGACTCTATTGAGTCCGTTCAGATCAAACAGGATACTAATGCGTTATTAAAAAAACTTGTACAGGAATTACCCGAAGTACAAAAGGAAGTTTTAATAATGAGACACTATATGCAAATGAGTTTTCAAGACATTGCAGAGTCCACTAACGTCAGTATCAATACAGCTTTAGGTCGGATGAGATATGCCTTGATCAATTTGCGTAAGAAAATGCAAAAATTGAACATCGCTTATGATCACCACTTTTACCGAAAATGACCTGCTCCGCTATTTATATGGAGAGTCAACTGAGAATGAAAAAACCGACATTGAAAACGCATTAGTTTGCGACTCTGAACTCGAAGCCAAATTTTTTGATTTAAAATTAGACAGCTCCATGCTAGATGGGCTATTCTTTGATCCTGCGGATTTCAGTCTCGACAAAATATTCAATTTTTCTTCTGGTTACCAATCTGGTTCATAGCAGTCAGAAATTAATTTTTGCTATACTTTTTTGTACATTCGAACCATGAACAAAAAAGAGCGGTATCAATTTTTTATTGACTATTTCAGCCAGCATCAGCCCGAAGCCGAAACGGAGCTGCATTATGAAAACCCCTACCAACTCATCGTTGCTGTTGCCTTAAGTGCACAGTGCACAGATAAACGTGTGAACATGGTGACTCCTGCCATATTTGAATCTTTTCCTACTCCAGAAGCACTAGCAGCATCCAACTTTGATGAGCTTTTTCCATACATTAGATCCATATCCTACCCTAACAACAAAACCAAACATCTTCTAGGCATGGCAAAGATGTTGGTCGAAGATTTTAATTCTGAAATACCTTCAGACCTCAAAGAATTACAAAAGCTCCCGGGCGTAGGAAGAAAAACAGCCAACGTAATAGCATCGGTTATTTTCAATCAACCAACCATGGCCGTTGACACCCATGTTTTCCGAGTTTCGAAACGACTAGGCCTTGTTACTCAGACCGCAAAAACACCGTTAGAAGTAGAAAAGCAATTGGTCAAATACATCCCAGAAGAACATATTCCAAAGGCACATCACTGGCTTATACTCCATGGCAGATATATCTGTCTAGCCAGAAAACCACAGTGTGACCAATGCAAAATTTCACTAATGTGCAGGTATTATGAAAAAAATGTGCTCCCTAAGAATTAGTCAACTTCAGCTTACTCACCGTTTTCAAAACCACCTCCCATAAATACTCATACGGTAAAATCTCGAAGTCAGAGAATGGTGGGTATGATCTTTTCTCTTTCATCTTCGCCAAATACTTTTCGGTTTTTGGTCTTGTTTTTTCCACGTTAAAATCTGACGTTTTTAAAACTTTGAGCATTTTGTAAAACTGCTTTTCTCTTGGATTCTTACCTGGCTCATTGAGATGTTTGAAGAAATAATTTTCCACTTCATCCAACTTGTTCATAGCCAAATCCAATCTATCCTTATTCACATGGTGAACAAATTCAAGTAGTGGTAAACTTATGTAGTAGCCCTTGGACTCAATGTAATAGAATTCTGCTGCTTCATGCACATCACTAAACCGAACACGCTTCAGCATATCCTTGCCAGGAGTCGCAAAATTCAAGTAGATTCTAAACACTTTCCAGCGACCAATGGTGGCTTCGGAAGCTCGCGTATAGTTCGGGTTCTTTAGAACTTCCTCAAGGATTTTCTTTGCCAATTTATAATCTTGATTGTGCATAGCCAACAAGAAATAGGTTTCAGAATGATCGAACCAACGCTCGGTTGATTTGTTCATAAATTTAAACCCAGCCTTGGCTTCTACATAACCCTCTTTGTATTTTTCGGATGCCAGTAGCGCTCTACTAGCCAAATAGCTATTATAGCCATGGTCAAACCGCTCCGGTTCCACCTTAGCTTTTCCAACCGTTTTTACCGCCTCATGAGTAAATTTATGTAACGCACTAAAGTCCTCTTCGAGTAAAAATATCCAAACCTTTAATTGATAAAGGTTTAGAAAAATGTTGATCGACTTTGTAGTCTTATACGCCTTTTCAGATTGCTCAATAGATTTCCTCAAATGATCCTGACAAGTGTTTCTGGAATGGATAGATTTTGACATCAACATCCTCATTCTCAAGAATAAATCCTGATTCTCCTTTTCAATTTGAAGTAACTTCCGAAGTTCCTCTAGCCTTTTCAAGGCCAGATCAAAATCTGTTGGTTTACAATCATGCGAAAGAATATCCCTTTTCAACTCCCATGCCTCTACCAGTGCCGGAGTGATTTGATTTTCTTCAGCCAACGTAATGCATTTATTCAACTGCTTGTCTGACATAGCATGCTCACCCAGTTTGAAAAGAATATGCGCCTTATGCAAGTACTCTTTGCATTCTAGTTCCACTTTAGTAGAATGAGTAAAACCAGGCTCGTCAAAATCGATGTGATAGAGTAAGTCGTAGAGTTTATGTCTCAGACGAGATTTCAACATTCGAAACCGCTGATCATAAATATCCGACTGATACATTCCCTCAGCCGCACTTTCGTCTGTAGGGTACAATCCGTCGAGAACCCCATTGTAAAGCTGTTGCTCTTTACCTGGGTTTTCAACGTCGCCGGTTAGGTTGATTACGTCAAAGTTACTTTTTAGACCATGGGTAACCAGGTCGACCAACTTATTAATCTCTTTCATGCTGCCATTAAGTTTAGTTTCTGACTACACCATTTCATAGCTGGCTGCTGACACCAGACATAAAATTGATCTTGCCAAAAAGGATATTATTTTTCTCAATATGCAATATAAAATATTGAGTGCTGTTTTCCGCGTAATTCATGTTAAATGCCTCTTCAGATAATCAGGTTGCTATTCAATCAGAGAATAATTCAAAACTGAAAAAGGAATAAGAGGCTTTGATAGATAAAAATTAATTTAATATTTAAATTAGTCTCAACATTGTGAAACACCACTTGACTTAAAGTTATTTTACAATGAATATTAATCAGCTATTATTCATTCAACACAAAAACGCATGAAAAAATTCAAGACCTTTTTCTACGGTATTTACATCCTTTATTTTTTCTTCTCTTCTTTCATTGCGTTTAACTATGAAAACATTGTATTACACTGGGATTGGGACTGGATCAGTACATGGACAGGACTAATTAGACTGGTTCTACAAATGGGTGTTGTAGGAGTCATTCTATTCTTGACTGAAATCATCGTTGAAAATATTCACCTCGCAACCAAACGAAGCAAAATCAAATCGCTGGAAAAGGAAGTCACGGATCTGAAGGCCAAGTTGTATGATAAATCTAACGAGCCAGCAGAACCTGAACCAAAACCTGAACCGACTGAGGAGAAAAAAGAAGAAGATTCTCAGAGCCCTGCCAGCGAATAGTAAACCTTAACTAACTGACCACCTATCTAAATGTTAGCCAAAACTTTCGGGAGTGCAGTATACGGAGTAGATGCTCACATCATTACTATAGAAGCCAATGTAATTGCCGGCACTAAATTTTTTATGGTTGGTCTTCCAGATTCAGCCGTGAAGGAAAGTGAGCACAGAGTAGAGTCTGCGCTTAAACAAAATGGTTATCTCATGCCTAGGCAAAAAGTAATCGTCAATCTTGCTCCTGCTGATATTAAAAAAGAAGGATCTTCTTATGACCTTCCCATTGCACTAGGCATTCTCAATGCCTCCGGTCAACTAGAGCTTGATGGACTTGAAGAAAGCATTATCATGGGAGAATTATCCTTGGATGGTACTATTCGACCAATAAAAGGAGCATTGCCGATTGCTATAGAAGCGAGAAAGAGAGGATTCAAATCTTTTATTCTTCCAAAAGAGAATGCTTCTGAAGCCGCTATAGTAGACAACCTTGAAGTTATCCCTGTAGATTCATTGCAAGAAGCGATTGATCACCTCTCAGGTACTCAACGCATTGTGCCCTTGGAATACGATACTCGGGATATGTTTCAAACACATATCAACGAATATGCAGCTGATTTTGCCAATGTGCAAGGGCAAGAAAACATCAAACGTTCGCTCGAAATAGCTGCCGCCGGTGGACATAATGTAATCATGATTGGCCCCCCTGGGGCAGGAAAAACCATGCTGGCCAAACGACTACCTTCCATTTTACCTCCATTGTCTCTTCAAGAATCACTGGAGACTACAAAGATTCACTCGGTAGCGGGTCAGCTCAAAGAGAACTCCTCCTTGATAGCAACAAGGCCATTTAGATCTCCTCATCACACTATTTCTGACGTCGCACTGGTCGGCGGGGGAGGCATTCCTCAACCTGGTGAAATCTCATTAGCCAATAATGGTGTATTATTCCTGGATGAATTGCCTGAGTTCAAAAGAACGGTACTGGAAGTCATGCGTCAGCCGCTGGAAGAGAGAAAGGTAACGATCTCCCGAGCTAAGATTTCAATTGAGTTTCCGGCCAACTTTATGCTGATCGCCAGTATGAATCCTTGTCCGTGTGGGTATTACAATCATCCAGAAAAAGAATGTGTTTGTGCCCCTGGTGTAGTACAGAAATATTTAAACAAAGTAAGCGGTCCACTACTGGATCGAATTGATCTTCATGTAGAAGTGACGCCTGTGTCTTTTGACCAACTGACGGAAGATCGAAAAACTGAAAGCAGTGAGGTTATTCGAGAAAGGGTGATAGAGGCTCGCATGATTCAGCAGGAACGATTTAAAGATCATCCTGAGATCTTTAATAATGCCATGATGAATTCTCAAATGGTAAAATCCATTTGCCAAATCAATGCCGCCGGGAAAAGTTTACTCAAAACAGCCATGGAAAAACTCGGGCTTTCAGCACGTGCCTATGATCGTATTTTGAAAGTTGCTCGCACCATCGCTGACCTCGCTGGAAAGGAAGACATTCAAATCGAACATTTAGCGGAAGCTATACAGTATAGGAGTCTCGACCGCGAAGGATGGGCTGCTTAGCCCTCGATTTTGTAGATATAGGTTCGTGCTTTCCCTTCCTTTTGAATATAACCTCGATACATGCCTGGCGTATTGAAAGTCATTGATATATTTCCTTTGACATCGAGAGCTACTACTCCTCCACCACCGCCTATTTTCACTAGCTTTTCCATGACAACATTTTCGGTAGCGGCACCTAATGGAACCTTTTTATACTCCATCATAGCTGCAATATCGTAGGCCACCACATTCCTGATGAAATATTCCCCATGACCAGTTGCTGAAACGCCACAAATTTTATTAGCGAAGGTGCCAGCGCCAATTACTGGTGCATCGCCAATACGTCCATATTTCTTGTTCGTCATACCTCCGGTAGAAGTAGCAGCACAGATATTTCCATTCGTGTCTAAGGCTACAGCGCCCACGGTTCCATACTTATAATCCTTCCATTTTTTAATACTTCCTTCTTCATTGGACTTCTCAGCATTTTTCAGTTTATCCAATTGCATCTTTCTTCTCTTCGTAAAAAAGTAAGAAGGATCTACTAGCTCAAGGTTTTGATCAGCTGCAAACTGCTCAGCACCATTTCCAGACATCATAACGTGTTCTGAATTGTTCTTCACAGCTTGAGCAGCTAGGATTGGGTTTTTTATGGTTTTTACTCCAGCTATTGCTCCCGCAGACCCATCACCACCATTCATGATAGAAGCATCCATTTCATTCGTTCCTTCGTTGGTGAAAACCGCACCCTTTCCTGCATTGAACAATGGGGAGTCCTCCATAATCATAATGGCTGCGATCACCGCATCCTCAGACGTTCCTCCGCTGTTCAAAATATTATAACCAGCATTAAGTGCCTCTTTCAGTTTTGTGTGATAGGCCTTTTCATCCTCCGGAGTCATATTTTCTTTTAATATGGTCCCAGCCCCACCATGTATCACCAGTGTTGGGCCACCAGAAGACTTAATATTCTGCGCACACAGGCGAGCATGGTTAAAAACAAAAAAGGAAAGAAATACGAAAAATAGAATACACTTTTTCATAGTAGGGCTGCGTTTAAATGTCATTAGCTAAACTAACTAAATGACTTAGAATTAAATATTTTGAGTCACTACATTTTTTCCTTTTGTTTTTAATTGCGTTGAAGTAGATTGCGCAAAATACCCTTGGATTAAAATGCTATAAATATGAGCAATGGAGAGAAAACAAGATATTCTCAAGAAGAGCTAGCTGAATTTGAAGAACTGATCAATGGAAAACTTGACAAGGCAAAGAGCGAATTGAAATACATCAAGGAGTCTTTGACTAGAAGTGGTGATTCAGGTACAGACAGCACATTTGGGAATGTGAAAACACTAGAAGACGGTGCCGATACTGCTGAAAAAGAAAGTTTGAACCAGTTGGCAGCCAGACAGCAAAAGTTTATCACCAACTTAGAGAATGCCTTAATTCGTATCAAAAACGGAACTTATGGCATCTGTAAAGAAAGTGGCAAATTGATAAGTAAAGAAAGATTGCGTGCAGTACCACATACTACATTATCAATCGACTCTAAACTGAAGCAAAGTAGCTAATTGGACTTTTTGGCTAATCATATCGAAGCACTTATCTTTTGTTCGCAAAAACCCATTACGGACAAGGAGGTAAAGGATTGCTTGACAGAAATGTTTGAAGCAGAAGTGCCTTTGAAAGACATCCATGATGCCATAGCCAAATTGCAAGAAAAGTATAAAAGCGAAGAATACGCCTTCGAACCAGTTCAGAGTGGGGGCGGCTTCCAGTTTTTAACTAAACCTGCCTATCAAGCCAGTATTGGAATTCTCCTTAAACAACAATCCAAGAAACGCTTATCCAATTCAGCGCTTGAAACATTATCGATCATAGCCTACCGACAGCCTATCACCAAAGGGGAAATGGAACAAATCCGAGGAGTCAACTGTGACTACTCTGTTCAGAAACTTTTGGAAAAAGAACTCATCGAAATCAAAGGCAAATCAGATGCTGTAGGCAGACCAATTATCTACGGCACAAGTCAAAATTTTACCGACTACTTTGGCATCAATGATTTAAGTGAGCTGCCTACGCTTAAGGATTTCGAAAACAAAGAAAACGAAATAGGCGACGAGAAAGAGTAGGTAGCCTCTTATCGATTCCTTCCTTTTCCATACTTTTGCATGAATCATTATGACCATGCGAAAGAGAACAAATCCCAAAGGCCGACAAAACAAACCTGAACCCCAGCAAGCAGCATTGAGCTACCCAGCAAGACTGAACAAGTTCATCTCGAATGCTGGCATCTGTTCTCGACGGGATGCTGATCTTTTGATTGCTGAGGGCAAAATCAAAATCAATGACAAGGTCGTGACTGAACTCGGAACAAAAGTCGAACATGGCGACGAAGTGAAGTTCAACGGCAAGGTTATCAAGCCTCAGAACTATGCCTATATCCTGCTCAACAAACCAAAGGATTATATCACTACTATGGACGACCCTGAGAACCGCAAGACAGTAATGCAGTTGATCAAAGGAGCCACAGAATCCAGAATCTATCCGGTTGGGCGATTAGATAGAAATACCACGGGCCTACTCCTATTCACCAATGACGGAGATCTTTCTCAAAAACTTACACACCCATCCTACAAGATTAAGAAGATCTACCAGGTAGAATTGGACAAGCCCATCACGGCCTACCATTTCGAACAAATTGCCAAAGGCATCACGCTAGAAGATGGAGAAGTAAAAGTGGATGATATCGCCATTCTAACACCTGACAAAAAATCAATCGGTGTACAAATCCATGTAGGTAAAAACCGAATCGTAAGAAGAATCTTTGAGCACTTCGAATATGAAGTAGTAAAACTAGACAGAACGATGTACGGTCAACTCACCAAGAAAGAATTGCCTAAAGGTAAATGGAGAAACCTCACGGAAAAGGAAGTGGTGAATTTGAAGAATATGTCTTAACTACCATAAGTCATCCCGTAGCCTAGCGAAGGGATCTTGTCAAAAAGTGGCAGACTGTAAGCAGCTAACTAGATTTCTTCTTTCATCCGACTATCGTCGAATTCCATACGAAATGACTTATTGCTTACTTCAAAGTAGCAATCACCGTCCTTCCACCCTTAGTCACATCACCAATTTTTACATTGATATCTGCATCTACAGGAAGGAAAACATCTAGTCGAGAGCCAAATTTGATAAACCCATACTCCTGGCCTTGCTGGAGTTTTTGACTTTCACCTACGTACCATTTGATTCTACGTGCTACAGCTCCTGCGATTTGTCGCACTAAGATTTCCACACCATTGGCTAGTTCAACAACCATAGTGGTACGCTCATTTTCTGTGCTTGACTTAGGATGCCAGGCTACCAGGTATTTGCCAGCATGGTATTTGAAAAATTTCACAAGTCCCGCTGCAGGAGTACGGCAGACATGAACATTGAGGGGAGACATGAAAATCGAGATTTGCTTTCGCTCAGATTTGAAATACTCCCCTTCTTCTGTGTTTTCTATCACTACTACCTTACCATCCGCTGGTGCCAAGATTACATTTTCATTTGCTTCAATTTTTACTCTTGGGTTTCTGAAAAACTGCAGAACCAAAAGATAAATAATCAAACTGGCGATGAGGGCTAGTTGCTGTACGAGCTCATTGGCAGGCATGTAATACCTTACGCCATAATTGGCCAAAGCCAGCACGCACAACAGCACAAACAAAATTTTGTATCCTTCCTTGTGAATGGTCATAGTAATGCAAAAGGGAGGATTCTTAGAACCCTCCTCTGTATTTATAAGTTGTTGATACTTTTTCGATAGCCACGATATAGGCTGCAATCCTCAATGATACTTTATATTCTTGAGAAATTTCATACACCTTGTTGAAAGATGTTTTCATGATCCTGTCAGATCTACGATTCACTCTTTCACGCGTCCACTTGTATCCTAATCTGTTTTGTACCCACTCAAAGTATGACACCGTCACACCACCAGCATTGGCCAGAATATCCGGAACGGCTAGTACATCATTTTCTTGAAGAATAGCATCGGCTCTTGCCGAAGTAGGGCCATTGGCTCCTTCTACAATCAACTTGGCCTTGATTTTCGCCGCATTATCAAATGTGATCACATCTTCCTTAGCTGCAGGGATCAATACATCCACTTCAAGAAGCAACAATTCATCAGGATCGATCTTCTCCGCTCCCGGGAAGCCTTCCAACTGACCGTTGTTATTATTTCTATACTCGATCGCTTCGTTCATATTGATCCCGCCATCGTTGTAGTAAGCTCCAGACACATCACTAATCGCTACGATGCTCACACCTCTTTCTTCAAGCAGTTTACCTGCCCATGAACCTACATTTCCAAACCCTTGAATCGCACACTTGGCGTTGAAAGGATTGATTTTCATTTTTTCCATCGCTGCCAAAGCAGAGATCATCACGCCACGACCTGTAGCTTCTGTTCTACCCAATGAACCACCCAATACGATTGGTTTGCCGGTTACTACAGCGTTTACAGTCATACCTTGAGCCCGAGAGTACTCATCCATCATCCAAGCCATTTCTCTTGGACCGGTACCCATATCTGGTGCAGGAATATCTCTGTCTGGCCCAAAGATTTCGTGCATGTTTTGCGTATAGGCTCTTGTCAATCTTTCGATCTCGCCAGGAGACATAGATCGCGGATCGCATTTGATCCCGCCTTTGGCGCCACCGTAAGGAATATCTACCACGGCACATTTCCAGGTCATCCAAGCAGCCAAGGCTTTTACCTCGTCTAGATTCACGCCCATGTCAAACCTTACTCCACCTTTAGATGGCCCAAGAATGTTGGAGTGAATTACTCGATAACCCTCGAAAACTTTGATTGAACCGTCATCCATGGTGACAGGCAACGAAACGATGGCCTGCTTATATGGAGACTTAAGTACATTGTAAATTTCATCGTCAAGCCCTAGAGCCTGTGCCGCGATGTGAAACCTCGACATCATTGACTCGAAAGGATTTTCTTTATCCTTTATTGGAGCCGGTTCTATATATCCCATTTTAAGTGTTTTGTGTTGTCATTTTTAGGTAGGCAAAATTACACATTCATCCAATGAAAACAGGATTTACCCCCAATATTCACTCATTCTTGCACAAAAAACTTCAAGAAAATGATAATGAATGGGATGGATAACAATAATCCGTCGAATCTATCTAAAAACCCTCCATGACCCGGTAGCTTGCGACCAGAGTCCTTGATATCCATACTTCTTTTAAATAATGATTCTACTAAATCACCATACGTGCCAGTAACGACCGTGATTATGGAAATAACGACCCAATGCCACAAGGCCAAGTCTGTGAAATAGAATGAAATCCCAACGGCAAACGCCAGAGAAAGAAAGGCACCTCCAACACTACCTTCCCATGATTTTTTGGGCGACACTCTTTCAAATAACTTCCTACGTCCGAATTGAATCCCAGCGAAATAAGCACCTGTATCACTAGCCCAAAGGATCAAAAATATACCTATGATAATTTGATAACTATATTGATCCAAGATGAAAGCTGCCACACTCAAAAGTGAAAAAGGCAAAGCCACATAAATAATTCCTAAAAAGGTAAAAGCGATATTAGTGAAAGGTTTCTTTTCGTCTTTTTTATAAAGTTTGATGAAGAAGATTGTAGAACTGAAAGGTAGAATCATAAAAAAAGCATCGAAATGAATCGCTCCTTTTTCTACCAGATATATCATCATATACAGAATGACCCCCATAATGGTGCCGAAAGTCCGAAGGGGCACAATTCCATTGGCTATAATTAATTTATAAAACTCCCATTGGGTCAGTACGCATAGCACCAAGAATACAGCTACAAATCCATACTCATGATAGGCAATGGCAAACAATACAAAGAACGCACCTATTACCCCAGTGACCAGCCTTTTGGCCAGATCCGAAAACTTACTTGAACTCGATGTCATTCTCTATGATCTTAATTGCCCTGAGTACGTGATCAGGGGCTACCAATACTTCAAAATGGCCAAACTGGTAGGCAGCGTCTTTTTTGTTGACCATCACCGGCTGTAGTCCAGACTCCTGAAGCACGGCGATGACAATCTCCGCACGGTATTCATTCTTGTCTGAAAATACTTTTTGCCAGTTACTCATTTTTCAAATTATCTGTAATATGAAATTGTTTTTTGAACAAAACAAACAGAACCGCGCCAATAATTGCAAAGACTAAGGTTGGCCAAATCGATACAGATTCAGTGCCTTCAATATCAAACTCCACTATTCCTTGTTGGAATAAATAAATCATGACCAATGTAAATCCGTTGTTCACAAAATGGGCTACCGAAGCATACCATAGGTTTCCCGAATAATAAAAGAGATAACCAAAAAAAGCCCCCAAAACCATCCTTGGAACAAACCCATAAAACTGCATATGAAAAGCGCTGAAGAAAATGGCAGTAGCCCAGATCGCCAGATGTGGATTATTCCAAATATGTTGCAGATACTTTTGTATCAAACCTCTAAAAAGCAATTCTTCACCAATCGCCGGTACAACTGCTACAACTACCAATACCATCAGGAAATAAGGCAAGGAATAAAAATCGGTGAGGTATTCTGTCATCAGCCTTCCTTGCTCCTCCATTCGATCGAAAGAGGATGCAAGACTCTCCGGGAACTTCACATTCATATTCCACTCAATGAGCAAGCTATTGACTACCATCAACGAAAGAGTCAAACCTAGCGTAAGAACAATTGCATTTGTATTAATCCATCGGGAATGAAAATAACTAGAAAGGCTACTTGCTTCGTATTTCTTAACAAAAAATGCTGGTACCACTATAAAGCTCAGGACCGAAGACGCTCCTTGCACTAAAATCAAAACTAATTGCCCTTGAGGTTCTGGGTTCTCCATCCCTATTTTTCGCATAAACTCTTCAAGGGAGATGCCAAGTATCTCTACACCCAAAGACATTAAAATCACAGGAACAATCAGGTAGGTCCCCAAGCTCAATATTATTAGTATCAGCAATAAAGAAAGTGGGGTCTGATTACTTTGTAGTGAATTGGGCATAAATGGATTAAATTTGCAGCAAAAATGATCGGATATTCGGAAATAAAAAAACAGATTATCCGAATGCCCAAATAAAGCAAGATGGTAAAAATAGGTGATATCGAATTAGGGGAATTTCCTTTGCTACTGGCGCCCATGGAAGATGTGAGCGACCCCCCATTCCGTGCGGTATGTAAAGAAAATGGTGCAGACTTGATGTACACAGAGTTTATTTCATCAGAAGCATTGATCCGAGATGCGGCCAAAAGCATACAAAAGCTAGATATCTATGACTATGAACGTCCTATTGGCATCCAAATCTTTGGTGAAAAAATAGAATCTATGCGGGAAGCAGCCGCCATAGCAGAAGAAGCCAATCCAGAGTTGGTGGATATCAACTATGGTTGCCCTGTAAAGAAAGTAGCCTGTAAAGGTGCTGGAGCTGGCATTTTACTGGACCTGCCTAAAATGCAAAAAATGACCGAAGAAATCGTGAAACGGGTGAGTAAACCGGTGACCGTAAAGACACGATTGGGTTGGGATCATGATAATATTAAAATTTTAGAAGTCGCTCAGCGCTTACAGGATGTAGGTATCCAGGCCTTAAGTATCCACGGCCGGACACGTCAGCAGATGTACAAAGGAGAAGCCGATTGGAATCCTATCGCTGAGGTCAAAAACCATCCGGATATTCACATTCCTATCTTCGGCAATGGAGATATTGATTCACCACAAAAAGCAAAGGAATACAGAGAAAAGTACGGCGTTGACGGAATTATGATTGGCCGAGGAGCCATTGGCAATCCTTGGATTTTCAATCAGATCAAACATTACTTCAAAACCGGTGAAGAACTGCCACCACCGACCCTATCGCAACGAATGGATGCTGTGAGAAGCCATCTCAAATTTTCCATAGAATGGAAAGGAGAAAAAAAGGGCATTTTCGAAATGCGTAGACATTACACCAACTATTTCCGAGGCATTCATGGGTTCAAACCCTTCAGAGCTCGACTAGTGGAATCTCCAACATTTGAAGCCACCAGTAGCATACTAGACGAGGTAGAAGATGTCTTTCAGCATGCAAGCCTGGTTGCTCAATGAGTAACGAACAAAGCTCGCCAGGACTCATCTCTTGGTTGCTACTCATCGTTTTGGCCTTAGTTTGGGGAAGCTCATTCATCCTGATCAAAAAAAGTCTATTGACATTTACAGCAGGTGAAGTGGGAACGCTACGGATGTTCATTGCCTTCCTAGGACTCCTTCCCTTTTCATTACCTGTCATTCGGAAAATCGAGCGCAAGAAATTGCCAGTATTATTTGTAGTAGGGCTTGTCGGAAGCCTCTTGCCAGCCATCCTTTTTGCTATTGCTCAGACGCGACTGGAAAGCGCTATCACTGGTGTGATCAATGCCATGACACCAGTCTTTGTATTGCTCATCGGGCTTGTATTTTTTCACCACAGGATCAAAACCATCAACATCTTAGGCATAGCCATCGGCTTCGTTGGGTGCACCTTCATCATGTTAGGCGGGGCCTATTTTGATCTATCCGGAGTCAACTTGTATGCCCTATTTGTGATTGCCGCGACTGTGATGTACGGAACCAGCGTTAACCTCATCAAGCACTATCTGACTGACATTCGCTCCCTGCATATTACCGCCGTATCATTCACACTAGTAAGTCCCATCAGTTTAGGATATTTACTTACCGCAACCGACTTCTTAGAAAAAGCAGGGACTAATCCTGAGTTTTTATCAGGCATAGCTTACGTCGCCACACTTGCCTTGATTGGTACGGCCATGGCACTAGTGATATTTAACAAATTGGTAAAAACAGCCTCTCCTATTTTTGCCAGCTCGGTTACTTATGTTATTCCGATTGTGGCCATAGGTTGGGGCTTGTTCGACGGCGAAGTGCTCAACATTTATCAGATCATAGGCATTGGGATTGTATTGGTGGGTGTCTATCTTGCCAATAAAAAATAATCATTATCTGAATGGAGGAAATAGATAGTTTCACCCTTACCGCTAAAGACGGTACCTCATTGTACGGCAGGGAGTGGTTGGCAGAAAGTCCCAAAGCTGCTATCTGTCTGGTACATGGACTTGGCGAACATATTGGAAGATATGAGCATGTGGCAGAATTTCTCAACGCCAATCAAATTTCTATGTTTGCCACAGACCTAAGAGGACATGGTCAGTCGGAAGGCAAGCGAGGCCACACCCCTTCACATGACATGCTTTTGGATGATGTGGAAGAACTACTGATGTATGCCCGAGCAGAATACAATGACCTACCGCTATTTCTCCTTGGCCATAGTTTGGGCGGCAATATCGTGACCAATTACGTGCTAAAAAAGAATACCAACGAATTGACAGGGGCTATCATTTCTTCCCCATGGTTGAAGCTCGCCTTCGAGCCTCCAAGCTTTCAAATCAAACTAGCCAAGATTTTTTCCCGCATACTCCCATCGCTGACACAACCTAATGACCTTGACGTTAAGCACCTGACCAACGATGATGCCGTTAATCAAGCCTACAAAGACGACCCACTCAACCACAATAAAATATCTACACGATTGTTTACTGAAGCATATCGTGAAGGGCTTTGGACCTTGGAAAATACACACAAGAATAAAATCCCTCTGCTCATCTATCATGGCGCAGAAGATAGAATCACTTCTCCTGAGGCATCAAAACAATTCGCTGAAAGTATCGGCGAGCATGCCAATTATCATCAATGGGAAGGCATCAAGCATGAGCCGCATAATGATGTGAAGAAGGATGAGGTTTTTAAAATGATTTTAGGGTGGATGAATACCACAACTAACTAATTCTCCGGTGGCTTTTGCTTCCAGAGTTTTTTATTTTCCTTGTGTCGGGTAGAATCTCTTTTGGTTTTCTTTTTGACGTTCTTTTCAAGGGCTTTTGTTAAATCAATATCTGTTTGATTCGCCAAACACATGACCACCCAAAGCACATCAGCCAATTCATCGGCCAAATCAGCTTCCGATTCTTTGTTTTTGAAGGACTGATCCCCATACTTTCGAGATATAATTCGAGCCAACTCTCCAACCTCTTCCGTAAGCACTGCCAAATTGGTCAGTTCACTGAAGTAGCCTCCATGCTTCTTGATCCAATCATCCACCAATGCCTGCGCCTCCTCTATGGTCATTACTGTTTGTTTTTAGAATCGATCATTATAGTGACAGGTCCATCATTTGTCAAATTCACCTTCATATCCGCTCCAAACTCACCCGTTTGAATAGGTTTACCCAGCTCACTTTCGAGTTGCTCAATAAACTTCTCATACAACGGGATGGCTATCTCTGGCTTTGCGGCTTTAATGTAGGAAGGGCGATTTCCCTTTTTCATGCTGGCGTGCAGCGTAAACTGGCTGATCAGCAAAATGCCGCCTCCTACATCAAGAATGCTTTTATTCATAATCCCATACTCATCGTCAAATATTCTGAGATTACAGACCTTGCGACAAAGCCAATCAATGTCTTCCTGACCATCTGCTTCTTCGATGCCAAGCAGGATCATTAAACCCTCCTCGATCTGTCCTACTATTTCCTGATTGATTTGTACAGACGCCTCAGACGTCCGCTGTAACACTGTTATCACCTTTGTATTCTTTGGTGTGTGCTATGCGTTTCATTTCTAGCGGCTTGTGTACGTGCGTGCCAAATTCTCCGCTAAGCGCCACGTAGAACATCGCCTTGGCTACTTCGCTCCCTTCAATGGCCCAAAATTTCAATCTGGAACCAATGATAAAGAAGGACAATACGCCCGAAGCAATTTTTGCCAACTCTTCCCATAGTCTAAAATTCTTTCTATAACCAAGCAAGAGTGAGGGTTGAAAAATATGCAGTGCTCTCAAATTCAATTCTTTCAAAGCATCCTCCACCTGGCCCTTTACAGCATTGTAAAAAAGACCGGACTGAGCATTTGCTCCATAAGAAGAAACAACATGAAACTGATCACAGGCAGGATCTTCTTTAGACATTTTAGCCAGCTCCATCACATAGGTATAGTCGACTCTATAAAACGCCTCTTTGGATTTAGCCACATCCATGGTGGTTCCAATACAGCAATAATAGTCGTTGGCAGAAATTTGATCTTTGTAATTAGCTAAGTCATCAAAACTGATCAACAACTCCTCTATGCGATTGTCTTTTACTCCAGGAGAACTTCTTCCTACTATTAATATTTTCGAGTAATGATCATTTTCCAAAAGCACGTTTAAGAGCTCTCTACCAACCAAACCCGTGGCGCCTACGATCAATGCTGTTTTGCCTGACATGTATTTAATAATTATAAGTCGTTTAAATTAGGTAGTTGATCAACAAGATACAAAAAAATCATAAACTTATCTTCAATTTTGAAAGCTCTCAAAAGAGAATAGGCACAAAAAAAGCCATGAATAAATATTCATGGCTTCCCTTTTATTTTTACACCTGACTTTACTCTCCGATAGACTCGGCCAATACCAATATTTTGTTATTGAGTACTTCTACAACTCCGCCATCGATACTGAAATGTATCTCTTCGGTTTTCTTGTCATGTAGTCTCATGATCTTTACGTCACCTTTTCCTACTGAACTAACCAAAGGGGCGTGATCGTTTAGAACCTGAAACGAACCATCGCTTCCAGGAAACATGGCAGACTCTACCTCTCCTTCAAAAACGTTTTCGTCTGGTGTGATTATTTCTAAATACATAGTCTGAATTATTTAGCTTCAGCCAATAATTTTTCTCCTTTTTCGATCGCAGATTCGATGCCTCCAACCAAGTTGAAAGCTGCTTCTGGCAAGTGATCCAATTCACCGTCCATAATCATGTTGAATCCTTTGATAGTGTCTTTGATATCTACCAATACACCCTGCAATCCAGTAAACTGCTCTGCTACGTGGAACGGCTGAGAAAGGAATCTTTGTACCCTTCTAGCTCTGTGTACCACTTGTTTATCTTCGTCAGACAATTCGTCCATACCCAAAATAGCAATGATATCTTGAAGCTCTTTATATCTCTGAAGAATTTCGATTACTCTTTGTGCACATCCGTAGTGTTCAGCACCTACTACCTCTTCAGACAAAATTCTTGAAGTAGAATCCAAAGGATCTACAGCTGGGTAAATACCAAGCTCAGAAATTTTTCTTGAAAGTACTGTTGTTGCATCCAAGTGAGCAAATGTAGTTGCAGGAGCAGGGTCAGTTAAATCATCTGCAGGTACGTAAACGGCCTGTACAGATGTAATAGATCCTTTCTTTGTAGAAGTAATTCTTTCCTGCATGGCTCCCATCTCTGTAGCCAATGTAGGCTGGTAACCTACTGCTGATGGCATACGACCTAGCAATGCAGATACCTCAGATCCAGCTTGTGTAAATCTAAAGATGTTGTCTACGAAGAAAAGGATATCTTTTCCTTGACCTTCGCCATCACCATCTCTGAAGTACTCAGCTACAGTAAGACCAGAAAGTGCTACTCTAGCTCTTGCCCCAGGAGGCTCGTTCATCTGACCGAAAACGAAAGTTGCTTTCGAATCACCTAATGCTTTTTTATCTACTTTAGAAAGATCCCATCCGCCTTCTTCCATAGATTTCAAGAAGTCTTCACCGTAGTTTACAATACCAGACTCAATCATCTCACGAAGCAAATCGTTTCCTTCTCTTGTTCTTTCTCCAACACCGGCGAATACTGAAAGTCCACCGTGTCCTTTGGCGATGTTGTTGATCAATTCCTGAATCAATACAGTTTTACCAACACCAGCACCACCAAACAAACCAATTTTACCACCTTTAGAATAAGGCTCAATCAAGTCAATTACTTTGATACCTGTAAACAATACTTCGGTAGAAGTAGATAGGTCTTCAAAAGCAGGAGCAGGTCTGTGAATTGGAAGAGATTTCTCTCCTTTTGGCTGCTCAATACCATCGATAGCTTCGCCGATTACGTTGAACAGACGACCTTTAATGTCTTCTCCGATAGGCATAGTGATTGCCGCACCAGTATCGATAACTTCCATACCTCTGGTCAAACCTTCGGTACCTTCCATTGCGATAGTTCTAACTCTGTCTTCGCCTAAGTGCTGCTGGCATTCCAACACTACTTTTTGTCCGTTTTCTTTGGTTACGTATAGCGCGTCCAAAATATTTGGGACTTTAGCACCATCAGCTTCGAAGCTTACGTCCACTACCGGGCCAATTACTTGTGTGATTTTACCACTATTTGCCATTTCTTGATTGTTTATTTCAATGAAAAATTGTGTCCTGTTTTTTCAAAGTGCGAAGTTAAGGGAATAATTGACTTTTCGCCAAGTATCCGACCTCTTTTTACGTAGTTAGGATTTGAGCGAAATGCGAAAGGTAGTTCCTCTATTGACATCCGACCTTTTTACAAAGATTTTTCCTTTGTGATAGTTTTCTATGATTCGTTTGACCAACGTCAAACCTAGTCCCCAACCTCGTTTTTTGGTAGTATATCCTGGTTGGAATATTTTTTGAATCCCAGCTTTTGTCATGCCTTTACCCGTATCGGCAATGTCTATTATCACATGACCTTCATTGGCTTTAAGCACTTTAATATGGATTTTACCTTCACCTCCCATGGCATCCACCGCATTTTTACAAAGGTTTTCTATTACCCATTCAAAAAGCGGCTTATTAATGTTGGCTTCAAGTTCTCTATTAGGAAAGCAAACCAAGGTGAATTCCACTCGTGTGGAAATCCTTCTTTTTAAATAATTTAAGGTCTCTTCAATGAGGTTGTACACATTAGTGCTTTCCAGAATAGGCTCAGAGCCAATGTTAGAAAATCTGGAGGTAATCATGTTCAACCGTTCCACATCTTTCTCTAACTCCACAATCATGTCCATATCCTTGAGCTTTTCATCGGACTTCAGATATTCTACCCAAGCCATAAGTGATGAAAGCGGTGTCCCTAATTGATGGGCGGTCTCTTTGGCCAATCCAACCCAAACCTTGTTTTGTTCTGCCGCTTTGGAATAATTGAACACCAAAAAGGCGATCATTCCAAAAATTCCGATCACAAATAATTGCGTAAGTGGATAATATTTGAGCTGGGTAAGCAACAGCGAGTTTTTATAGTAAATGAATTGATACCCTGTGATGCTACCATCCCTTCTCAATGTCACGAGAAGAGGTTCGTGCTCTTCCTCCATTTCTCGAATTTCATTAATTAATATTCGGTTACGCTCTTTTCTAGTCGCCGCACGATCGGCTGCAGGAATATTTTTATACTCCAGCGGATTACCCAATTCATCCGCCATCACAACGGGAATGGACTTATTGGAAAGGATGATTTCATCAAAAATAAAATTCAGGTCCGAATTGTTTTCTTGATTAGCAAAGTACTCTAGTGTGTTGGCGTAAAGCGCGATCAGTTTCTCCTCACGAGATTTTATTTGCTCCACCAATACGTTGGTATAATAAATCGACCCTATGCTGATGACAATAGATATGGCCAGTACGACCCATTTAAATTTGGATCGGTTTCTATATAAGTCTAACTGTGTGGTCTCGTATAACTTAGAAGCCATGGGATAAGGGAAGCTTGCGCGGCAAATATAGGATTTGAAATAGCTTTGCCCATTTTATTTTGAAATTTTAAGCCATGGTTCCATTGGTTTCTAATATTTTTAGGCAAGACAATTTGAATCAACTATGTATTCACGATTAGTGAAGACCTTTTTTTTACTTATTCTATTCACTACCCCCCTCACCTCAAATGCACAAAAAGTTGCACTGGTTTTAAGCGGTGGCGGTGCAAAGGGTATCGCTCATGCCGGGGTACTCAAAGCATTGGAGGAAAATAATATCCCTATTGATTATGTAGTAGGCACTTCTATGGGCAGCATTGTTGGAGGGTTTTATGCTGCAGGATATAGCCCCGATCAAATCAAAGCACTTTCGCTTTCACAGGATCTCCAAGACTGGGTGGATGGAGTGATCGATGAAAAGTACAAATATAGTTTCCATAAAAAATTACCTGACCCGTCCTGGCTGACAGTAAAGCTCAATTTTGATTCTGCATTTGATTCTAGTATAGATCCGTCTTTTGATAAAGATTATGTGTTGAATATCAATCTAGCTGAGCGCTTTCAACACGCATCGTATGTATGCAACGGCAATTATGACAGCCTTTTCGTACCCTTCAGAGCCATTGCTTCTAATATATTTATGGAGAAGCAAGAGGTACTCGATAGTGGGGTGCTTTATGAATCCATCCGATCATCTATGGCTATCCCTTTGCTTTATCGACCCGTTCGTGTCGATGGTGAGTTGTTGTTCGATGGGGGTATCTACAACAACTTTCCAGTTTCTCCTGCAAGAACTGAATTTAACCCTGACGTGATCATCGGTGTAAATGTGGGCAGTAAGGTATTGGATGAATATCCTAAAAACGACGATGAAAAACTAATAGCAGAATCGATACTCTTCTTTATGCTCAACAAAGGAGATCCTTCAAAGCTAGATAGTACTGATGTATTCATTGACATTAACTTGACAGACTACAGCACCATGGGGTTTAATAAGGCAAAGGAAATATATGAGATCGGATATCAAACGGCAATAGATCAAATCGAAGAGATAAAAGGTAAGATCAATCGGCGTGTAGATCCTGCTATCCTCAAAGAGCGAAGGGTAGAATTTCTGAATCGCCCCATGCGCCATTATTTTGACACGGTACAGATCGAAGGATTCAACCCCAAGGCCTCTCAATATATTTCAAATGTATTTGACAAAGACAATTCATTTGATTTTGAACAAACAAAACGCGCTTATTATCGCTTGATCCACAATGACTATTTTATCAACGTATTCCCCAGCTACTCTAGAGGCGACCGCTATGCTTTTCAATTGAAAGGACATCCCAACCCAAGACTCAAAGCAAAAATTGGTGGTAGTTTAACTTCAAGAAATATTTCGTACATGTATTTGGGCATGGACTTCAAGCGACTCACTAGAATTTTAGAAGAATACGAACTGAAGCTATTTGCCGGGCCATTTTATGAATCGGTATACTTTAAAAATAGAATCACATTTCCAGGGAAAAAACCCTTCTCTTTAGGCCCTACAGTAACAATCAACCATAGGGATTATTTGAATTTGGCAGACTACTTATTAGGAGAACCTGACTTGACCATCCTAGATCGTGTAGACCGAAAAATGGGTTTGTTTTTTGGCTTCCCTTTGAACCGGAAGGTAGGCTTGAGCATGGAAGCTTCATATATCTTGAACAAAGACAAATTTAGCAACGAACAGCAAATCAATACCAACGAAAATTTTGATGAATTGAAATTAGAGGGTGTACGACTAGAAGCCAGAGCCTATCACAATGGTTTTAATTACCCTCAATTTGCCACCAAAGGTTCAAAATTTGAATTTGCAATAAATCAATTTTTCATAGAGAGCGATTACTTACCTGGCAGCACATCAATCATCGCCAGCCCAGTAGAAAAAGAGAATAACACATGGTATGCCATAAAAATAGCCACTGAAAATTACTATCCACTGGGCAATAAATTCAGTTTTGGTACTACCGTTGAAGCACAGTTTTCCAATCAACCTGCCTTAGGCACCACCAAAAGCACCATTATCAATTTTACCGGCTTTTACCCGCTTCAGGACAGCAAAACACTTATGCTTGAAAATTTCAGAGCACGACAGTTCCTTGCTGTTGGCATAAAAAATGTTTGGTCGCCAATGAAAAACCTTCAATTCAGGCTAGAAGGATATGCATTCAACCCTATCGAAGAAATTACTGGGGAGAGTGGTGAAATTCCAAATTTTGAAAGAAAATGGCTCAATCCATCATTCGCCGCTACTTCTGGCATAGTGTATCATTCGTTTATAGGCCCAATTGGTCTGCATGTCAATTATTATGACGACTACCAGCACGAATGGGGCGTACTTTTGCATGTAGGATATCTGCTATTCAATCCACATTCTTTAGAGTAAATTTTTAAATTATAGCTAAATTACGGGCTATCAAACCTTTGATCACCAGATCTACTTGAACTATGAAAATAACACGAATTCTATTTTCTTTTTGTTTGTGCACCTCCAATATACTTTTTCTATCTAATGATAATCTTCTCGCCCAGGCACATGAGGAAGGCACACTTATTCGAGTGACAGGCACTGTACTTGACGAGGAATCTAAAACTCCTCTAATAGCTAATGTTTTTTATGAAAAACTTCCCTTCTATGATGATATGGGAATTTCTTCTACCAATCAACAGAATGGAGTCTATGAGCTGTATATGCTTGAAAACATCAAATATATAATTAATGTAAAGGCTGATGGCTATAAAACAATAAGTGAGGAAATGGAAGTACTAGACAATGGCACACAGTTGATAGAAAAAAACTTTGTGATGTTTCCAGATGCCGCTCATGAAAAATTCGACCTCCATAATTTGATATTTGCTCGCGGTAGAGCAGTAATAGACGAGTCCTCCTATACCGAACTCAATGATTTTGTAGATTGGCTAGAAGCAAGGCCAAATATCAACATACAACTTGAAGGGCATACCGATTTTCAAGGCAACGCACAGGCGAATCTCCAGCTCTCTCAAGATCGTGTAGACGCAGTAAAAGAATATCTTACCAAAAGGGGCGTAAAGAAAACTAGAATTAGCACTAAAGCCTTTGGAGGTACGCAGCCTCTGAGCAGAGAGCGGACCGACGAAGCCCGTACCGCCAATAGACGTGTAGAGGTTAGAATCCTCAAGCAATAAAAAATGAATATATTTATTACCACCTTGAATAAATTATCATCTCAATGAGAAAATTAATCGCCTTATTCGTTGCCAGCCTAATTACCACTGGAATCTACGCCCAGGAAACTGTCAAATGGGCCTCCGAAGTCATGCACGTGACCTCAGAGACCACTGCTCTCCAGTATGCTGCAAGTCAGGCTCTACACGCTCCGAATGTATATCCAAAAGGGGGAGAAAGTCCTAATGCTTGGAGACCAGCCAGGCCGGACAATGATGAATACATCGTGGTTAAATTTGACACACCTATTCGAGCTCAACAGATTGCCATAGCCGAAACAGAAAACCCTGGCGCTGTATCTAAGGTGTATGCCTACGATTCTTTGGATAACGAATATGTGATATTTGACCTTAACCCTAGGCCCATTCCACTTCAGAGCAGATTGCTCAACTTGTTTTTTGAAAAGACTCCCTATCGAATAGCCTATATCCGAATTGACATTAAAGGTGGGAATGTCCCCGGATTCAATAGTATTGATGCGATAGGGCTCTCATCTTCCAATATTCCGATTAGTGTTTTAATTGACCTGGCAAAAAACGTTAATGAAGAATTAAGCACCGAACGACTAGGCGAGAGTGTGAACAGTCAATATCTAGAACAAAGTCCTATTCTCTCACCGGATGGAAAAACCTTATACTTCAGTCGTCGAGCTCATCCAGATAATGTTGGTGGGGTAGATGATTATGAAGATATCTGGTACTCTGAGCTAGATGAAGAAACTCAAGAATGGCAACCAGCTAAAAATTTAGGCCCACCTTTGAACACCCCCGGACCCAATTTTATTTGTTCTATTACTCAAATAGGTGATGAAACCGTCCTTCTCCTCGGTAACAGGTATGAAAAAAGAGGCAGAATGTCGCAGGGTGTTTCAATGAGCAGAAGCAAAGGTCCGGGAAAATGGGAAAAGCCAACAAATTTGAATATCGAAAATGACTATAACTACTCAGAAAAAGTAGATTACTACATGAGTACGGACACCAAAGTAATTTTGATGGCTGTTGAACGAGACGACACCTACGGGGATAGAGATATCTATGCCTCGTTTGTCCAGCCAAATGGCAACTACAGCGAACCTAAAAACCTTGGTGGGGTAGTAAATTCTGCGGACGTTGAAAGTGGCCCTTTTCTCCATCATGATGGAGAAACTTTGTACTTCTCATCCAAAGGATTCAGAGGCTATGGAGGAGCAGATATCTACGTCTCAAAACGATTAGATGATACCTGGACCAATTGGTCGAAGCCAGAAAACCTTGGAAAAGGTGTCAATGGCCCTGATGATGACACCTATTTTAATATTCCTTCTACAGGAAGCCACGCCTACTTTACTCGTGGGCGAGCGGATGAAAATACTGATGTTTTCAGGTTTCGGATCGACGAGCTATTCATAGAACCTACGGATGAACCTGAACTAGATCCTGAAGAAATTTTTGTTACTATTCATGGAAAAGTCTTCGACTCGAAATCCAAAGAGACTATCTCCAGTAGCGTATATGTAGAAAGACTTCCTGATGGTATCACAGTTGGCAGCGCCGAAACCAATGAATATGGAGACTTTGTGTTCAAAGTAAGACCTGGAGCCACCTATGGTGTATATGCCGCCAAAGAGGGCTATCTATCTCAGGATGAGCACATCGATCTCAATGAAATTACTGAGATTACAGACATCCAGCAAGATTTGTTCTTAACTCCTATAGAAAAAGGAGTCGCTATTTCGCTGAATAATATTTTCTTCGAATTCGATCGTTCGGATTTAAGAACTTCCTCTTATGCGGAACTGGATCGAATTTTGAAATTGCTTGAAAGTGATAAGATTAACAGCATAGAAATTTCAGGCCATACGGACTCCGTAGGAGATGACGACTATAACCTCGAACTATCCAAAAGAAGAGCATGGTCTGTATACAGTTATTTTATTGCAAATGGCATCCGGGCTTCGCGATTGGAGTCTGTCGGTTACGGCGAAACCATGCCTGTAGCTCCGAATGACACCGCAGACAATAGACGAAAGAACAGGCGCGTAGAATTTAAAATTATTGACTAACTATAAAGGCTCGTTTTTCGAGCCTTTTTTCACTCTTACTTTTACATCCATTGACACTCGTACAGCTCGAATATATTATTGCCCTAGATAATCACAGACACTTTGCCATAGCAGCCGAAAAATGTTTTGTGACTCAGCCTACCCTTAGCATGCAAATTCAAAAATTGGAAGACACGCTAGGCGTGATACTTTTTGATAGATCCAAACACCCTATAGAACCAACTGAAATAGGCATTCAAATCCTCGAACAGGCCCGGATAATAATTGCAGAATCCAAGAAAGTCAGTGAAATCATAGATAATGAAAAGCATGAAATCAAAGGGAATGTCAAAATCGGAGTCATACCTACATTAGCACCTTATTTGGTCCCTTTATTCATCTCCTCTTTTGTAGAAAAGTACCCATTAATTAATCTGCAAGTAAGCGAGCACATGACAAGTGACATGCTTGACCTTCTAAAAAAGGACCAGATAGACATCGGACTTATGGTCACTCCACTCAACGAGGAAAGTATGAAAGAAAGTCCATTGTTTTATGAAGAGTTCTTTGCTTATGTATCTCACAGGCATCCTTTGTTTGACCAAAACTTAGTCGTCTCGTCGGAGCTCAACAATGAGGGTCTGTGGATATTGGACGAAGGGCACTGCTATAGAAGTCAAATGCTCAATATTTGTAATGCAAAAAAAGCCGACCGATTCAATAATCGAGTATTGTATGAAAGTGGATCTCTTGAAGCACTTAAAAAACTGGTTGACCGACGTGGAGGATATACTCTTCTACCAGAGCTATTTACACTTGATTTGAGCAAAGACGAGCAAACCAAATTGCGTAAATTTTCCGATCCGGTTCCTACACGCGAAGTTGGCTTGGTGGTAAAGAAAAGCTATGCTAAAAAGAAACTTCTCGAGGCTATGCATAAGGAAATTCTAGAAAATCTGCCTCCAATTATGGTCAGCAGAAAAAATACTAACGTAATTAAAATTTAGTCCAGAAGGATACCAGAAAGCATTGTGGCCACTCCATCCAAAACCGCCTGCCCCACAGATTCATAACGGTAACCGGAAGGGCTCGAGCTATCATATACACCTTGGTGATTCTGATGTGTATTTAAAGGAGCGGTTGGTCGAACCGTGTGATATTGCGTATTGCCATTTTTATCAATAAAGTATATGTCATCATGAGTTCCTCCAGGTCTATTCATAGAAATGACCTGGAGCCCCTGAAATCTTTGTGGACTGTATTTTCCTCCCCTGCCATAAGTGTAGGGAGTCACATGAATCTGAAATGATTTAACGGACGTTTCCTTGTATTTTTTTAGATCTTCTTTGTGGTAGGGCCTGTATTGCCCAAAAGCGCCTGTAGAACAAACAATCCCTAAGACAGCCAGTAGCATTAGCTTTTTCATATTCATTAGGTTTCTTATAAGACTAAAAAAGTATGGCAAACACCTAAAGATCAAAGAACTAATTTGCTGCAACTGCATATTTCATGTATTTTAAGACATGGAAAAGTATATCTGGATCGGCCTTGGTTTGTACTTATTCCTTTCTGTACTCGTCTATCTTGTGCAGGAATACTTCATGTTCCATCCGGAAAAACTTCCTGAAAATTTTGAGTATAAGTATGAGGAGCCTTTTGAAGAGCACTTTTTTGAGGTGGAAGAGGGTGTCCGAATCAATGGCTTACATTTCACGGTCAAAAACCCCAAAGGAATTGTTATCTATTTTCATGGCAACACTAGAAGCATCAAAGGCTGGAGCAAATATTCG